>JAYULG010000224.1:0-3421 GCA_043763755.1 Akkermansiaceae bacterium
ACTTCCACGCTGCAAAATCCTTCGCACACTTACACTGCAGAGGGGATTTACAGCGTCTTGTTGTCCGTCACCGGGCCGAACGGCGTGGTCCAGTCCCGCCGCGCCAGTTACATCGCAGCCGGGGTTACCCGCCCAGCACTCACCTATCGCTTCTTTCGTTTTACTCCCACGAAACTCCGCGACAACAGGACCGCCAACAGTGTTCAGATCGCAGAAATAAACTTCCTCCTCAGTGGAAATTCCGTGATCGGCGGTGGCAGGCCCATCGTCACCAATCCCGGCGGAATTAACCCTAGTGGCGAAGGCCCAACGAATCTTGTCGATGGCAATGCCAGCACCAAATGGCTAGATTTCAACAAGGGTGCCGCCGTCTTTGACTTCACTGACGCGACTCAGATCGACTCCTACTCCCTCATCACTGCAAACGATGCACCAGAGCGCGATCCGGTTTCGTGGATCTTGGAAGGGAGCAACGACGGGAGCTTTTGGGAATTGTTAGATACCAAGACCGACCACGATGTCCCCACCGCGCGCTTCGTGGGCATCCCTCCGATCTTCCCTGCAACTAGCTCACTCGCTCCGGTCATCACGGCGTTTACCACATCGTCCGCGAACATTGGACCTGGCCAAACGGCCACGCTCTCTTGGTCCACCCAAGCGGCGGACAGCGTCACCCTGCTGCCCGGATTTGGATCAGTCCCTACAAACGGAACTCGGAATGTGACTCTCAATGCGAGCCAGATCTATACGTTGACCGCCACCAACACCACAGGCAGCACAACCGCCACGGTCGCCGTCGATGTCGCGGCCAGCGGCGAGGTCACCTACCGATGGTTCCGCTTCACCCCGACGAAACTCCGCGACGATCTTGTGGCCAACAGCGTGCAGCTTGCCGAGTTCGACCTTTATCTCGGTGCTACGGAAGTGATTGGTGCCGCCGCAACCAATCCTAATCGCGATGGTGTGGCAGGCGAGGAAGCGCCTAAGGCTGTAGATCAGGATCCGAATAGCAAATGGAACGATCACAACAAGGGCCAGCTCATTCTCGAATACCCCGCACCGGTAGCAATCGACCGCTATGGCTTTGTCACCGCGAATGACTCCCCCGTTCGCGATCCGGTTTCATGGACGCTCGAGGGCAGCTCGAACGGGATTGCTTGGACTTTGCTCCATACAGTTACCGATCATCCCACAAAGGTAAATCGATTCTCCAACATCGGTCCTTTCTTTATTCCGGCTCAACCGCGACGCGTGCTTTTCGTCGTTGCGGAAGCCACGAATCCAAACCTCTCCGAGGTCAATATCGCCGCTGCGCTCACCAGCTTGGGCTTCACGGTCGAATATATCACCGACTCCCTCAGCACCACCGCCGATGCGACTGGAAAATCCCTAATTCTCATCGCCTCGTCCGTCACCTCTTCACAGGTGAATACTAAATTCCGCGATGTGCCCGTTCCCATTGTCAATTGGGAAAGCGCACTTCTCGACGATCTTGCAATGACTGGCTCAAGCGGTGCTGATTTTGGCACAGTCGGCGGCCAGACAGACATTGAAATTACAGACGCGGCGCACCCACTGGCAGCCGGCAATACTGGCCAACAGACCGTCTTCAGCGCACCCGGCACCATGAGCTGGGGAAATCCTAATGCGAATGCCTTCCGCGTGGCCTCCATCGTAGGAAGTCCAGCTCAAGCCGCGATCTTCGCCTATGAAGCCGGAGCCACCATGCCAAGCCTCGTCGCTCCAGCCCGCCGCGTGGGATTCTTCTTTGGAGATACCAGTGGTGAATTTACGTCCGGGATTGGTTGGCAGTTATTCAGACGTGCCGTGCTGTGGGCCACGAACACTCCGCCGCAGATTTCATTCGATACCCCTTCCGCCAACGCCACATTTTTACCCGGCCAGCCGATCTTCATCGCTGCGACGGTTATTGATGGAAACGTCGCCAGAGTCGAGTTTCGTGCTGATGGAGAGATCCTCGCAAGCTTGGTCAACCCGCCCTACCAATTCACTTGGATCGACCCGGCTGGAGGCCCGCATCTCCTCACAGCCACGGTGATTGACGCGGCTGGCGAGAGTGGAACCGCACCACCCCTCACCATTGCCGTCCTCAGTCCTTATGAAAATTTCCGCCGAGCCAATTTCAATCCTGCGCAACTCCTCAATCCCGCTATCAGTGGCCCCGGCGTGGATTTTGATAACGATGGCTACAAAAATTTCACGGAGCATTACCTGGGCATGAATCCCACCCTCACCGACCGCCCTGCCATCAGTAGCGGGTTCGTGACTGCGGGGCTGGACCATTTCGGCACCTATTCCTACCGCCACGTCATTGCCGCAACTGATGTCTCCGCCACCCCCGAAGCCTCAGTCACGCTCAACGATTGGGAGGCGGGTGGCGATCGACTATTGCAGACTGGTTCAATCGACCATGGCGACGGCACAAGGACTGTCACCTTCCGCTCGCTCCTACCAAATATGTCAAAAGAGTTCTTTCACCTCCGCTTAACCGGACCCAAGTAATAAGATGAAACTCGCTCTGATTTTCATCTAAATTCACTGCATCATTGTTTTCAGAAAATGGCCTCATACTCGTCTATGAGTTCAATGCGACTGAGAATCGTTGAGGCCAACAGGTAAAAATCATCGAAACAACTTTTCACGGCGTAGGAGTGCGCACCTAGAGCGCCGTCCGCTGCTTTGAGATCAAAAACGGGCTTTCGCGCTTCCATCGCCATCGGCACCAAGGACCGATAATGCTTCAGCTTGGCAAGCTGGTGATCCGCCACATCATCGCCTTCCTCCTGTATACCTTTAAAATTTTCCGCGTAGGTAGCAGGAATTTTGTCCAGCCACCGCTCATAGGCTTTCACAATGTTGGAATCACGCAGCCCTAACTGCATCACGATGTAGCCCAAGGCCGCAAGTTTGCCTGCGGGGAGCTCCAAATCATTTGCAGGATTCTGCTCCAGACAATGCTGCCACTCATTGCGCCAGCGTTTTAATGTCGGCCCGAGGTTCCTCAGTCCTTGTAACGAGAAAAGATCTGGTGCCAGCGGGAGGATTATCCAATCCGCACAAATCAGCCCCGCGCGGTTGATGGCACCTAGATTAGGGCCTACATCCATCATTACAAAATCCGCACACATTGATCCCGCTACACTGCGGATTGCTCGGTAAAATGCGCTAGTCGTGCGGAAAGCGGGTTCTTTGCCGTCTAAGCATTTCCCCCACGCTTCTGAGAGTTCTCCTTCAAATTGAGCCAGCGCAAGATCACCCGGGATGAGCCACAGATTCGAATCCAATTTCTGAAACGGAGTTGCCGCGATGTCTCCCGTGCCTCTGATAATCGGACTCAGGGCCCCCATGATGCTTTGACTAGGTTGTCCCTCTCGCCAAATCTCTTCCAACTTTTCCTCTG
>JAYULG010000225.1:0-3412 GCA_043763755.1 Akkermansiaceae bacterium
ATTGAGGCCACGGAAAAAAACATCCATTCTCCCACACTTCCTCTCGAAATTCACATCACCACAGATGCCGAGGCGAAGACCCTCACCATCGCAGATCACGGCCTCGGGATGACGCGTGACGAGTTGGTCAAAAACCTCGGGACCATCGCCCACTCCGGCACCAAGGCGTTTTTGAAATCCGTGAAAGACAGCGGTAGCACGCCGGGGAACATGATCGGGCAGTTCGGAGTGGGATTTTACTCGGCCTTCATGGTCGCAGATGAAGTGAAGGTCCATTCCCGCAGTTGGCACGAAGAGGGTGAAGCACTCGTCTGGACCAGCGATGGCAAGACGGGCTATGAAATCGATGATTCCGCAGGGCAAGAGCGCGGCGTGAGAATCGTCATGCACCTCAAAGAAGAACTTAGCGAATACTCCGAGGAAATCCGCATCAAGCACCTCATTGAGCGCTACAGCAATTTCGTAGGCTTCCCGATTTTTCTCAATGGTGTCCGCATCAATGAAGTCGAAGCGCTCTGGCTGAAAAGCAAATCAGACATCTCTGAGGACCAATACAAGGCCTTCTATCAATTCGCCTGCAAAGCCTTCGACGAGCCAGCTTACCGCCTCCACTTCAGCGCGGATGCTCCCATCGCCATCAATGCCCTGCTTTTCGCGCCATCTGAAAACCCAGAGCGCATGGGCTTCAATAAAACCGAATGCGGAGTCTCTCTTTACTCCAAAAAAGTCCTCATTGATGCCGCACCTAAGGGCCTTCTTCCGGAGTGGATGCGCTTCATGAAGGGTGTCGTCGATAGCGCAGACATCCCGCTCAATATCTCCCGCGAGACCATGCAAGACAGCGCTCTCGTGCGCAAGATCGGCGCCGTCCTCAGCAAGCGTGTGATCAAGATGCTTGAAAAAGAAGCCGAGGCCGATCCGGAAAAATATCGTGGGTTTTATAAGAAGTTTGATCGCTTTTTCAAAGAAGGGATTGCCACAGATTACCCAAATCGCGAGGCCCTTGCGAAGCTTCTTCGCTTCGAGTCATCGCTCACTGAGTCTGGCACCGTCTGTGGATTTTCTGACTACGTCACCCGCGCCAAGGACGGCCAAGAATCAATCTTCTACCTCGTCGGGGCCAGCCGCGAGCAAGTTGAAGGCAGTCCATACGTCGAGGCATTCAAGGCTCGTGGCCTTGAGGTCGTCTATTTCACCGATGCCGTGGACGAATATGTGGTCGAGTCTCTCGGCGAGTTCGATGGGAAAAAGCTCGTATCGATCCGCCACGGCGGCGTGGAACTAGAGGACAACGCTGCTGAGGGAAGCTCACTCACAGAAGTGCAAACAAGCGCACTCTGTGAGTTCCTCAAAGCCGAGCTAGGCGAGCGCGTCACCACCGTTGCCAGTGGCAAGCGCCTTGTCGATAGCCCCATCATCGCGCTTGTGCCTAACGATGGCATGAGCCCGCAAATGCGCCAGATGATGAAGGCGATGGATGAGAATTTTAAGGACGAAATCAAAGTAGAGCTTGAGATTAACCCGCGCCATCCACTCATCAAAAAGCTATCTGAAGCCAAGGAGGCAAACCCAGATCTTGCCAAGCTGGTCGCCCTGCAACTCTTGGACAATGCCCTCATCGCCGCAGGCCTGCTAGAGGATGCCCGAGATACCGTGAAGCGCATGAATACACTCATGGAAAAAGCCATGGGATCATCCATCTAAACCACACGATTTATTTACCAATATTCTGATAAAAAAAACCAACTCATGAACCTCTTTACCAAAATCCTCGGACTCACTTCCCTCCTATCCCTTACCACATTTGCAGATAAACTTCCGCCTATCGATCTCGCAAATTATAAGCTTCCTATTCGCGTCGCCTGCATTGGAGATAGCATCACCGAGGGCGCAGGCGCAGAGGATGGCAAGAGCTACCCCAGCCAACTCCAGCAATTGTTAGGTGATTCATGGCAAGTGAGAAATTACGGAGTTGGAGCCCGGACTTTGCTTAACAAAGGAGACTTCCCATATACGAAAGAAAAAGCCTACCAAGATGCACTCAAGTTTGAGCCGCACATTGTCATCATCATGTTAGGCACGAACGACACCAAACCTCAAAACTGGAAGCACCAAGCAGAGTTTACCGAAAACTACACCCAGCTCGTAAAATCCTTTCTCGCCTTAGAAAGTAAACCAAAAGTATATCTTTGCCGCCCATGCCCTGTGATCGGAGAAGGTAATTTTGACATTACAGAAAAAAATCTCCAACAAGCGATCAAACAAATTGATGCACTAGTTATAGAAATGAAACTTGGGATGATCGATATGTATGCAGCACTCGTTCGTAAGCCGGAGCTCATCCCAGACCGCGTCCACCCCGACACCCAAGGCGCAGCCGAGATGGCCAAAACCGCCTTCACCGTCCTCACTGGAAAGCGCTAATTCGCAAACTGGCAACGCTGCCTCCTCACTCTTCACGGCTTTTGTGAAGTAGATGGGAGAGGATCCCACCGCGTTTTTGTCTCGCCCTGTTACGAGACCGCCATTCCCGCGCTGCGCGGTTGCCTTGACTATGGCGCCACCCTAGAAGCCGATACCCGCGAAGTCACCGTTGCCGCAAGTCTGTGGCTGGAAGCCACAGTAAGACACAGCAAGGCGATTTCCACTTCAGACAATAGCTTGGAACGCTTGGCCTCCATGGCTTCCATCCTAAACATGGCAGCCGTGGCTATGGAGTGTGGCATATTCCCTCAGACGCTTGCCAGTAAACTCCAGCGTGGCGGCTCGTTTTCTGAATCCGAGCCAGAATCCTTCGGGACCACCTTGGGGTTATACAGAGTCCGGCCTTGAAAACTCGAATCCCTCTTGGCCAAGCAGCAGTGCGCATTCAGATAAACATGCTGATTTCCGCCGGGGTGAGCGCACGCGAAGCGCCGGGGGCGAGCTGGGGGTCTAGCAGCAGGGGGCCGATGGATTCGCGGTGGAGGCTGAGGACTTGATTGCCACAGGCGTGAAACATACGTTTCACCTGATGATAGCGGCCTTCATAGATGGTGAGGAGAGCTTCGTGAGGTGTAAGAATTTCTAAATGGGCGGGCCGAGTGGTGAGATCTTCATAAGCAAAGTAAATGCCATTGGTGAAGCGGGCCGAAGTTCCTGAGGCAATAGGATCTCGGGTGGTGACGCGGTAGGTTTTTGGAATTTCCTGCTCGGGCTCGGTGACCTTGCGCGACCAACGCCCATCATTGGTGAGAAGGAGAAGGCCCGTGCTGGCGCGATCTAGCCGCCCGGCCAAGTGGAGTTCGCCACGGAGCGAGTGGGAAATCAGCTCCATCACGGTGGGATGCTGTGGGTCTGTAGTGGCACTGAGGAATCCTGCCGGCTTATGCAGCATGAAATAAATTGCTGCGTGATCTTGCAAAGTCTCGCC
>JAYULG010000226.1:0-12306 GCA_043763755.1 Akkermansiaceae bacterium
GGAAGGGATCCTCGGCTACTTTAAAAACTACACGACCTCCGCCGCGATTGAGGCGGTCAACGGACTGCTCCAACTGGCCCGCAAACGCGCAAGAGGTTACCGGACATTCCGAAATTTCCAAGCAATGGCATATTGGATCGCAGGTCGGTTAGAAATCCAAAAATGGAAACCTGCCACCCACTAGAATCTCAGTAGCGCCATGAGGCCACAGCAGAATTTCTCTATGAAACTCAATTTGGCTTCTACCAAAGTTCAATCGCATATCTTCGCGAGATGGGTTTCAAAGGTTTAATCACCGCGTCGAATTGGGTGACAGCTAATGATGATATACTTGGCCCATTGGAACGTGCGAGCTATACTTCTGGAGATTTCATTGATCGCCATGGTTACTATGGCGGGATTCACGAAGGTGAGGCGGCAGCATGGTCTATCCGGGAAGATCACGAGATCGGCCATCGGAGCGCACTTGGGTTTGAGAATGCTGAATTTCAAAAGCCCATTTCTTTCACCCATCCAGCCTTTGACCTAAAGATCAATGGGATGCCTTCAATGATCTCCGAAACCACTTTTACTCGTCCAAACCGCTATCGCACTGAGGCGCCATTGTTCTATGCTGCATACGGGGCGTTACAAGGAAGTGATAGTATCATTCATTTTGCTTTGGATAGCGCGGAGTGGCAGGTAAAACCGCGCTATTTCATACAACCGTGGACTTTGATGAGCCCCACAATGATGGGCCAATTTCCCGCGGCAGCTTTGATCTACCGCCAAGGCTTAATCGGCGAAGGCGAAATGATGGCTGATGTCACTCTGACTCTAGCTGATGCTAAAGCCCTCAAAGGTTCGCCGCTATCGCAGCAAGCAAATTTAGATAGCTTGCGACAAGCAGATATCAGTGGAACGAGTATCCTCTCCCGTGACGCCGCAATTGATCCCCGAGTGCATTTGATAGGCAGAACTCAACTCAATCTTACAAACCAATCAAAGCCCCAAAAAATTCGTGATCTTGCTCCATTTATCAACGAAGCCGAGAAGACTATCACAAGTTCAACTCGCGAACTACAGTTAAACTATGGGCGAAAACTCTTGCGATTGGATAGCCCCAGCGCTCAAGGGATCGTGGGAAATTTGAGAGCAGCAAATATTACTGATCTTCCACAAGTTAGCATTCAATCCGATCTTGAACTTGGATCAATCATACTTGTGAGCCTTGATGGTAAGACTTTAAAGGATTCGGGAAAAATTCTCCTGCAAGTGATGAGCGAGGAAAAGCCCACTGGCTACAAAGATGAACCAATTGGCAACGGGCGCTTCAAGATTACTCAGCTAGGCACAGATCCATGGCTTTTCCGGGAACCTATCTGCACAGTTCAGCTTAAGCGCAATGATATAGCTAAGCTCAAGGTCACTCCGCTCGATCTCAATGGCTACCCCAAAGGACCTGCTGAAACGTCGGCTACAATTACTCTGAAGCCAGATACGGCTTACTACCTCATTGAAAATTAAAAAGCGCCCCCTAGACCCAAGAATTCCATCTTGGCAAGCGCACGTTTTCTTGTAGCCTCGCGGCAGATGAGTTCACACAGCTCCCTCGCACTTGGCCGCTTCATTGCCGATGTTGGCACGGTAGATCAGACTGGTATCGAAGAACGGGTGGCGAAATTTACGACGCGCAGTATCAAAAAAAATGCAAAAGTCTTCGGCTTGAAATTGGCCGCTTCCATGGTGGACCTCACCACCCTTGAGGGCAAAGACACACCGGGGAAATTGGCATCTTTGTGTCAAAAAGCACTGCGCCCGCACGATGACGCAGACATTCCAGCCACAGCCGCCGTCTGCGTTTACCCGGCCATGGTGAAGCATGCTGCGAGGTGGTTGAAAGGAACACCCGTAAAAATCGCCTCGGTCGCCACCGCGTTTCCAGCGGGCCAAGCACCACTCAAAATTCGCCTTGCAGAGGTCCGCGCAGCGGTGGGCGATGGCGCAGATGAGATCGATATGGTGATCAACCGTGGAGCTTTTCTCGCAGGTGAACTAGCCCTCGTTCAAGATGAAATCTCCGCCGTAGTCGATGCGTGTGGCGAATGCACTCTCAAGGTCATTTTAGAGACGAGCGAGCTTGAAACCTACGATCACATCCGCGCCGCCTCCTTCCTCGCCATGCAAGTCCTCAGGCCTGGTGATTTTATTAAAACTTCTACTGGAAAGACGACCATGAATGCGACTCTTGCGAATACGCAGGTAATGCTAGAAACCATCCGAGATCACTATTTTGCGACGGGCATTGAAATCGGCATGAAGCCTGCGGGCGGGATTCGCACGGCCAAGCAGGCACTTCATTTCCTCGCCGCCGTGAAAGAAACTCTGGGTGACGGCTGGCTTTCTAACAGCCGCTACCGGTTTGGTGCATCCGCACTGCTCAATGACCTCGTGTGCCAACTTATCAAGGAAAAGACTGGCGCGTATCAGGCACCTTACTCCTTTTCAGAATCCTCCAGCACCTATTAGTCTTTGAAGAATGTCTGCCAAACGCACACCCACTCGCGAGCTGCTCTTCGGAAATCTCTGGGAATACGATCCCGCTCCGGAGACAGCAAATGCCTATATCAATGAGAGTTATGGGTTATTCATTAACGGAAAGTTTGTTGCTCCCAAGAGTAAACAATATTTTGACTCCATAAGTCCACGCGATGAGCAGAAGTTATGTGAAATCGCACTGGCAGGACCATCTGATGTCAATGCGGCCTATCAAGCTGCTGCCACAGCCTTTGAGACGTGGAGTAAGACATCAGGCATGAAGCGAGCAAAGTATCTTTTCCGTATTGCCCGCCTATTACAAGAACGCGCCCGCGAATTCGCCGTTGCAGAAACGCTGGATGGGGGAAAGCCAATCACCGAGGCGCGCGACTTTGATGTGCCGATGGCCGCCGCGCATTTTTTCTACCACGCGGGCTGGGCAGATAAACTCGAGTTTGTTACCCCCGGCAGGACGCTTGCGCCGCTGGGAGTCATCGGCCAAGTGATTCCATGGAATTTCCCGCTGCTCATGCTTGCTTGGAAAATCGCACCCGCACTTGCCACGGGCAATACGGTGGTAATCAAACCTGCGGAAACGACATCGATCACTGCGTTGAAATTTGCCTCTATTCTGTTAGAGGCTGGCCTGCCGCCGGGAGTTGTCAACATCGTAACGGGCGCGGGGGACACGGGTGCCGCCGTTGTTTCCCATCCGCTTGCCGCAAAAATTTCATTCACGGGCTCCACTGTCGTTGGCAAAGCGATTCAAAAAACTCTTGCTGGAACGAACCGCCGTTTGACCCTCGAGCTGGGTGGCAAGGCGGCGAATATTGTCTTCGAAGATGCGGCACTTGATCAAGCAGTGGAAGGCATCATCAACGGAATCTTCTTCAATCAAGGGCACGTTTGTTGTGCGGGCTCTCGGCTATTGGTCCAAGAATCCATCGCCACTCCTATTTTGCATAGGCTCAAACTACGCCTAAAATCACTCCGCACGGGTGATCCGTTAGATAAAAATACAGATGTAGGCGCGATCAATTCCAAAGCCCAGCTCACTCGCATTCAAGACGTCGTCGCTGCAGGAGTTTCTGAAGGTGCGGAAATCTATCAGCCACAGTGCGATCTCCCTCAGAAAGGTTACTACTTTCCCCCTACCCTTTTCTCAAATGTTTCGCAAAGCCACCGCATCGCTCGTGAAGAAATTTTCGGGCCAGTGCTTTCTATTCTCACCTTTCGCACACCCGAGGAAGCCATCGAAAAAGCGAACAACACGCACTATGGCCTGAGTGCTGGAGTGTGGACTGAAAAAGGCTCACGCATCCTCAAAATGTCCACTGAACTCAAGGCCGGCGTCGTGTGGGCTAATACATATAACAAGTTTGATCCCACTTCACCTTTTGGTGGCTATAAGGAATCCGGCTTTGGGCGCGAAGGTGGCAAACAAGGGCTTCTAGAATATGCACAACTCATCTAATCTATAACTCGACCAGCTCATGCGTTTACCCATTACCAAGACACCCAAATGCTACGTCGGGGGTAGTTTCATTCGTTCTGAAAGTGGGCGAGTTTACCCGATCACTCACAGCTCTGGAGAATTCTATGCAAACATTCCTCTCTGCACCCGCAAAGACTTGCGCAATGCGGTGGAAGCCGCGGCAAAGGCAGGTCCCGGGTGGGCGGTGAGAAATGCCTACAATCGCGGCCAGATTCTATACCGCCTCGCGGAAATGTTAGAGGCACGCGCCGCCGAAATGATTGAGGCAATTGCGCTGAACGGAGTAACCCGCAATTTGGCTGAACGTCAGGTATGCGTTAGTATAGAACGCATTGTCCATTATGCTGGCTGGACCGATAAATACCAAGCCCTTCTCGGCAGCGTGAATCCTGTGGCATCATCACATTTTAACTTCACCGTCACTGAGCCGATGGGGATTATTGGTATTATCGCCCCAGATGAGGTTCCTTTGTTGGGTTTGCTCTCGCTTTTTCTACCCGCCATCACCAGCGGAAATTGCGTGGTATGCCTCGCATCCAGCACTCATCCCTATCCAGCAATTCTGTTAGGCGAAATGCTCGCCACCAGCGATCTGCCCGGGGGTGTTGTCAATCTTCTCACCGGCCAGCGCGCTGAGCTGATGCCCACCTTTGCGACCCACGCGCACTTGCGTGGTCTCGCGGCTGTGGCCAATTTAGAAGAACGCAAGACATTGCAAATTGGTGCGTCCGAAAGTGTCAAACGTCTGAAATTCATTGCCAGCGAGAATGCAACGGATTGGTATTCGGAAAAAGCGCAGGGTCTGTATGAAATCCGGGATCATCTTGAGTTCAAGACCACTTGGCATCCCGTTGGGGCGTGAGTAGGCCACATTTCCGCTACCATTTTTCTAAAAGTAGGCTTCACTCTCCCATGCAGAAAATTCGCATCCCGCTCGTGGTCCTCGGGTTTTTCGCCATGGGATTGCTCGGGTTTATGCTAGCGCGAAGTGCCGCACCTCCAGCCAATAAGAAGACTTCAGTAGAAAACGAGAGTGTCCCACTTTCGAAGTTTCCGGCTCGCGAGGAACCCATGCCTCAATTTAGGAAAGCCACGCGCGAGCCAGTTTATAAATCCGACCAGGAAGCCGCGGATGCGGGAGCTCTTCTTGGCCAGCGCATCCTCATTTTTAAAGATAGAGAAGCCTTGGAAGCATTTCTCAAACGAGCTGGAACAAATATATCTATACTCGGAAAAATCGATGCTCTCAATGCTCTTAGAATTGGTTTTTTCAATGCGGATCTGCTTGCGGGTTTACTCGATGGCCAAGAGGAAATCTCGCTCATCTTTCCCGTCGAAGTGCCGACCAATGGCGAAGGCGTGGCACAACAAGGCGCAGTTCCCCTCGGTGCAAATATCCTCGAATGGCTGGGCATCACCGCCGATAACTCAACCTGGGGAGCAGGAATCAAAATCGCAATTCTCGATACCGGGGTCCTCCGGCACTCAGGGACAAATGGAAAAATTTCATGGATTGATCTATTGGGCGATGGCGCGCCACCCACGACCAATGGCCATGGTACGGCAGTGGCTTCCATGATTAACGGGACGAATCCCCTAGCTCCCGGCATTGCCCCATCATCGGAGGTGATCTCCGTGCGAGTAGCAAATAATAGCGGCAGCTCCGATAGCGGGCTTCTCGCTGCGGGCATCGTGGCTGCTGTCAATGCTCGTGCCCCACTCATTATCATTGCAATGAGCAGTGAATACGACAGCGCCATCGTCAGAAAAGCCATCCAGTATGCAAACAACTCAGGTTCAGTAATTATTGCTGCCGCAGGAAACAATGGCACAAACCGGGTTAGTTTTCCCGCCGCGAATCAAGGCGTCTATGCCATCGGCTCGCTCGATGCGGAAAATAACCACATGAATTTTTCTAATACAGGCTCAGAGATTGATTTTGCCACTCCGGGCTACAAGCTAAACGCAGCATGGACTGAGAATGAATATGTCGTCATCAGCGGCACTTCCTTCAGCGCTCCAATCTTTTCGGGAGCTGTTATCGGAGTTATGTCTACCATGGGAGTTACTGCCCAGCAAGCTATACAAATCATCAGCCAATATACAGATGATGTCGGCAGCGCTGGGTTCGATCAAGCGAGTGGCGCTGGTGCACCAAACATCGCCCGTATCTTCAATGGTAAAACGCGAGGGATCTATGATGCAGCTCTAGCATCCCAGCGATTGATCCCTCCGAGTGCTTCATCGCCCTATGGCCAAATGGAAATCCTCGTGCAGAATCGCGGCACAGAAAACCTCGTGAATGCCCGCGTGGAAATCAGCACACCTGCTGGAGTGGTGGTGAGAAACATCACCTCACTGATGCCGCAGACCGTGCAGGCGTTTTCAATTCCTATCAACTTAGCACCTAGCAAAAATGGTAGTGTCATCCGCTATGACTCGCGGGTCACACTCACCCAAGGCCGCCAAGATTCGAATCCAAATAATAACTCTCGCAGCAATGTCTATATTCCTGCGGTTAAGTAGTTTCCTATTATGGTTTTGGATGGCGGAGGCTACTGCTCAGCAACTGCGGGAGGCACCTCATCTATCAGCGAAGCCGGCAAACCAGCTCGTGGTGTCTGGCAATGCATGTGGCCCTACCGCGCTTTTAAATGCCTTCCGCTTTGCCAGTGCCGATTGGCAACGTGCCACCCACAACATCACTGGCACGACTGATAAGGCGCAAATCTATACCATCATCCGCGAGTATGGCATGCGGCCATCACTGCATCTCAAAAATAGACCGCGCTGGTCACGCAAAGGGGTGAGCATCGCCGATTTATGCGATATAGGAAATGAACTCACCCGTGGCCAATTTCTCCCACAGCTCACTCAACAGGTGCTTTTCCGTCAGCCAAAAGAAAGCCCAGAAAAACTACTCACCCGCGTTCACCGCCTTCTCGATACCTCTCTTGCAAAAGGCTTCCCGCCTATCCTCAGTCTGCGCCGCTACGTCCAGCGCGGTGGAGAATGGATCGTATTAGACGCGCATTTCGTGACCTTGCTCTCGATCCCACGCAACCTCGAAAAAAATGCGCTGTCCTTTCCCATCAGCTACATAGATCCGTGGCTTGGAAAGATATGCACTGGCGCAATCTGTTTGCCACAACGACCTATCCTCGCAACCAGCAATATCACTTCCCCCTGCCTTGAAGCCGCACTTCCACAGGCCGCCGTCGGTAAAAAACTCGTGAAACAAGGCGAACAAAGCGTATTAATCCTCTCAGCGGCGTTGAGCCGATAGTATAGAAAATATTACCCCATAGATGCATCAGCTATACTTTCTGCATTGAATCATTGGGATTTATATATCACTCCATCCTCGCACATGAAAAAATCCTGTTCACCCACAATCCTTGCTATGTTGACCATCTATGCCGCAGCAGAAAACGCTGCACCGGTTTCGCCTGAGCTGCTGGAGGGGAATCGCGTCACATTCCGCTGCCACGCTCCACAAGCCAAGGAAGTGAAAGTTTCCGGCCAGTTTGGCAAAGATCTAAAAATGGAGAAAAACGCTGAAGGGCATTGGAGCATCACCAGTGGTGCCATCACGCCTGGAATCTACGAGTATCACTTTGAAGTCGATGGCCTTAATATCATTGATCCGCTGAATCCAAACATCAAACCCCAGCGCAATCCTGGCACCAGCATCCTTCATCTTCCCTCCACTCCTCCCGCCCCATGGGATTTGTCTGATATTCCTCATGGCACACTTTCTCAGCACGATTATTTCGCCAAGACTCTTGGGAAATGGCGGCGGCTGACGGTTTATACACCTCCAGGATATCGCTCAGATGGCCCGGCACTTCCTGTCCTCTATCTTTCACATGGATTTTCCGATAATGACCAAAGCTGGGGCACCCATGGTAAGGCCCATTGGATCATGGACTCGCTCATCGCCGCTGGCAAAGCCAAGCCCATGCTCATCGTCATGCCAGATGCTCATGCCCTCCCGCCGGGCGCAAACTGGAGTGAAGATTACGCGGATGATAACACCCTCGCTTTTTGCAAAGAGCTCACGGAGGAAGTCATCCCTCTCATCGAGAAAATCTATCACGTAAATCCTGCGCCCAGCCACCGCGCGTTTGCGGGCCTTAGCATGGGCGGAAGGCATGCACTTACTGTGGCCATCACGCTGGCCGATCGCTTTTCACAGGTCGGTGCCTTCAGCTCGGCGATACCCACCGGCAAGCTGATCGATACCGCGCTCGATGATGTTCCTGCGACCAATTCTCGGCTCAAGCTTCTCTGGATCGCGTGCGGCAAGGATGATTTTCTATTTGAGGCGAACCAATCTTTCCACGCCCATCTGAAAGAAAAAGGTGTGAAACACGAATATTTGATCACAGAAGGAAACCATTCATGGTCTAACTGGCGGACATACCTTGTGGACTTCGTTCCCAAGCTTTTCCGATAATCTCGAATTTATGAAATCTTTGCGCAATTGGTTCCTTCTGCTCCTCGGCAATCTCGCCGGCATCACCCTCGGCAATGCCCAGATAAATGCCGACCTCGTCATTGGCGCAGATGGTCTCTCGCGGCAAATGCACTTCACCGTTGATGGCGGAAATCTTTACACCTTAGAGGCCAGCGATGATTTGATCGCATGGACACCGGAAAATTCATGGCTGTCCTTGGGCGGTAGCCAAGCCATCCGCTACCCGTTGTTCCGCTTTCCCGCCCCGTTAGACAGCACCATTCAGCCGCCCTTAGCTATCAGTTTTACATTGCAAGCTCTCACTCCCACGGGGTCGTTCGTTTGTTGGAAATCACTCGATGATGGCAGCATGAAGCGGCAAGCGCTCCCAACCATTTCCCCAAATACAAAATGGCTGACCTCTGCTTTCCACACTCGCCAGGCAGCCAGCTACCTCTTCTCAGCCACCTACCGCGGATTGCTGCCATTCACCCCGCGCAATGCCGCGCTCGGCCCGCTGGATACAGCAATGATCAATACGCTCATCACCGCCATCGGCACAATGAACGCGGATAAAACAGCAAGCATTGAGCTGATCGCCAGCCCACCTGTTAGAACGCGGGAGCACCGCTATTGGCGGATCAACCGCAGCAGCGCAGCCACACTGGACAGCGATGGCGATGGCTTGAAAAACAACCTGGAATCGGCTGGAGGCAGTAATCCCCTTTCCCGCGATACAGATTTGGATGGGCTCTCTGATAATGATGAATTCCTATTTTCCAGAGATCCGCTGGTAAACGAAGCTGTCACAAATCCCGACATCACAGGTCTTTCACCGAGCTTGCGGAGTGATCTCATCGCTTTCTGGGACTTTGAAACTCAGACTATCAACAATAGGATCATCACCTATCCAGATGCTGGAAACTTTGCTTATCCACTGACCTCAAGAGCAGGGATGGTTACCAGCCCGCTGGGTATGCTGAACAAAGCCGCAACTTTCAATGGTGCCCATGCGCTCGCTTGCTCGCCGGCGGTGCTTGCAAGTAAATCAAGATTTTCGCTCTCTTTTTGGTTCAAGTGTAATTTGGCCTCCATCCAAAATAAAGTGGGGAATCTAAACACCTTCTTCTTTTCCTTCAATGATACCGGTGCGGACGTCGCCACGGAATTCAACCTCCGTGCTTTCAAAGGAATCAATGCCACAGGGCAAAAACTCATCCTCTCCCAATTTGGAGACGATTATTCTATCACTCTTCCAGTGGCCAGCCGATTGGACGATGGGAAATGGCAGCACCTCGCTGTGACTAAATCCGGCACCACGTTTACGATTTACCGGAATGGTATATTCCTCGGCAGCACCAACCTAAATAGCAATGCACTAAGCACTACCAACAGTGGCTATTTCTGTATTGGCAACGTGAACCCCTCTTCAGCGATCGACACCCCATTCCGTGGCTTGATTGATCGCTTCGGCATACACTCGCGAGCACTCAGCGCGCTGGATATCAATGCACTCTACAAGCAAAACGCCGATGGAGATTCCAAAACTGACTTCGAAGAACTCTCGGCAGGAACGACCAGTCCCTACGTGTTTGACCCATGATTCTTGATCGAAATTTATATCACTAATCTACCTCGCAGCGATCACTTCCACAGTGAAGCCTTTGAGGTAGCCCGTTTCAGGGATTGAGATCAAAATCGGGTGATCCGCGCGTTGGCTGTGGTTCATCACAAATCGAGCGGATTTTTTCGCATCCACCGCAGCAACTACTAAGTTTTCCATGAATAGCTCACGCGAGGCATGGTAAGAACAACAGAAAGTGGAAAGCATACCACCCCTATCTAATAGCTTGAGTGAGCGCAGGTGAATTTCCTTATACCCACGCATCGCATCCATCAAAGTGGCTTTATTGCGGGTGAAACTTGGAGGATCGAGAATGATTAAATCATAGTCCGGCTTTGCATGTTTTAGAAAATCAAAAACATTATGTTCTATCACATCTATCTCTACCCCATTAAGTATCGCATTTCGTCTCGCCGCTTCACACGCGCTTGTAGAAACATCCACTGCAGTGACGTGCGCCGCACCTGCCTTGGCACACGCGAGGGCGAAGCCACCTTGATTGGTAAAACAATCTAACACCCGCTTGCCCTTGGCGAGTGCCGCCACTTCGGCATGCGCTTGGAGCTGGTCTAGATACAGCCCCGTCTTTTGGCCATCGTAGAGATCCACCTCAAACTTCAAGCCATTCGCCTCGACGAGAAACGATCCGGGATTCTCCCCGTGCAGCATTTCAATACCCGGTTCCATTCCTTCCGCCTTGCGGTAGGGCGAATCATTTCGCAGCACGATGGACTCAGGATCTAACAGTGAAATCAAAGCATCGCGGATGATCTCTTTCCGCAGATCCATCGCTAATGTAAGCGTTTGCACTGAGAGATGCTTGCCATAGCGATCTACAATCAAGCCCGGCAAGCCATCAGACTCAGACCACACAAGGCGCGCCAAAGTCTCGTCGATTCCGGATTGTTTCCGGTGCGCGATGGACTGGCCAATGCGGCGGATGAAAAACTCCAGATCCAAGTCCTGCTTCCGCCGCGAGAACCTCCGCGCAACGATTTGCGACAGCGGATTATAAATCGCAGTCCCCAGCGGGCGATCCCTGAAATCTTTGAGCGTGATCACATCGCCCGGCTTGGGATCACCAAAGGTTTTTTTGATCTCCGTGGCGTAAATCCACTCATGGCCGTGAAAAATGCGAGCTCTGGGTGCGATGATGATACCTGCCATGGGGCGGCAAGGTCTGCCAGCAAGTGGGGCTTTGTCGAATACGAAATCAATCTGAGTGGATGCAATCTCAAGGCCATGGGTCGAGGTTAGGGATTACTGATTTGGTAGCCCTCCACAGTTGGGAGGAATTTGAACCGCCAAGTCGCCAAGACGCTAAGTTGACGAGATGGGAAAGCGCAATGGCTGGATTTGAAGTGATAATAAGCAAAACCTGTTTAAAAAATCCTTGGCGCTCTTGGCGACTTAGCGGTTTAAACTTATTCCATTCGCAACCGTTTACTGAGCAATCAAATTCTGATGTAACCGCTCACTCATCTTCCCCCATGGTCATCTGCTCTTCTGGCGTGAGTTTTCTGAAATGCACTTGTCCCACGCGGCGGCCATCGGTGCTGGTGACGCGGGCTTCATAGCCTAGGACTTCGAGCGTTTCGCCAACCTCGGGAAAGCGTTCTAACTGTTGCGTAAGATAGCCGCCCACGGTGGTGACCTCGCCACTTTCAAGGAATAGTTCCGGCACAAATCCTGCGAGATCATTGAGCGTCATGGAGCCTTCGATGACGAATTCATCATCATTGATTCGGCTAAACGATGTGCGCTCGTTGTCAAATTCGTCTTGGATATCACCCACGAGTTGCTCCATCACATTATCGAGAAACACAATTCCCACCGGCGTGCCAAATTCATCCACGGCCATGGCAAGATGGGCGTGCTCGCGGAGGAAAAACTGCAGCAAAGTGTCCAGCGGCATCGTGTCCGGGACGATTTTCAGCTCCCGCTTGATCCGCATGAGATCGGGGTCTGGATCCTTGATGAGTTTGAAAAGATCTTTGATATGAATCAATCCGATGGCGTGATCGAGATGGCCTTTGACGAGTGGAAAACGCGTGTGCTTGCTGCGCATGGCAATTTCCATGGTTTTTTCAAATGGTTCATCCGCATCGAGGATGATCACCTTATTGCGCGGCGTCATCACATCACGGACCCAGAGTTCATTGAGACCTAGCGCGTTGATCAGAATTTCCCGCTCGGTTTCAGTGACTTCCT
>JAYULG010000227.1:0-3397 GCA_043763755.1 Akkermansiaceae bacterium
TAGATGCTTTTCCCGTCCGCAAGTTCCAGAAAACCACTCTCGGGTGGCAGGAAGTGGCGGTGCATTTTGATTCCTCAAAACTTGCCCAAGAAAGTCTCATGGGTTCTGCTCCGCTGCCGAATTCATCGGTATTTCAAGAGGATCATCCGCTTGGACAAATCGTTGAGGTGCATGAATCTTATCAACGCTATCTCGCCACGTGGCTACCGCATTGGCGGGCAGGGCGCATGCTCACCATCGACTACGGTGGCCCTGCGAAAACTCTCTATCATCGCCGCCCTCATGGCACCCTCCGTGGCTATCTTTTTCAACAACGACTCGAAGGATTATCCGTTTATCAAAACCCATGCCGCCAAGACATCACCGCCGATGTGAATTTCACTGACCTCCAGCGATGGAGCGAACCTTGGTGCGAAACACTGGGATTTTACACTCTAGGCGAATTCCTCGGGCACACATCAGACCTCAACGACGTGGGGAACGCCTTCATGGTCCTTGAGCAAGGGCCTCTTCTATCAGACCTGAGGGGTTAAAATGACCACGGGCGTCGGATCCCATTCCGACGCCCGTGTGCCCTCTGGGGGGGGCTTGTTGTGCTATTCCTTACGGCAACGACCATGCCATAAAACGGACGTACCTCTATTACGCAATCGCGTAGGGTTCACTATCTCCGCCACCCGCAAACTCAAGAGAATCTTAACTCTCAAAGACGTCCGCCGGCCTTGATATCGAAATACGAGTTTGCCAAGGCCACCGCAAAATTTTGCGCAGTAGAGTCCAAACACCGAATCCCTCGT
The DNA here is from genome assembly GCA_043763755.1 of Akkermansiaceae bacterium. GTDB lineage: Bacteria > Verrucomicrobiota > Verrucomicrobiia > Verrucomicrobiales > Akkermansiaceae > Luteolibacter. The sequence goes on from JAYULG010000227.1 coordinate 798, forward strand.
GCATGCAGATTTGCAATGACCTCGCGGCGCTCTTGTAGGTAGCGGTCCGCCGCGAGGAACTTGAGGGCAGATGAGAATGAATCCACCGCCCCGGTAGTGGCTTGTTCCACCACCTTTTCACGCATGCTAGCGAGCAATACTACATGACGGGTGCTCAAAACCTGCAAGGCGGGTATCAATTCCTTGCCATCTTCACCCCGCAGATTCGTCAGTAAAATCACGAGCGAACGCCTTCTCTGCCGCACCATGAGCTGCTCCACCGCACCGCTGAAATCACTGGGTGCGGGCAGCGTTTGATAGTCGTAGAGATGATTTAATAAAATCGGCATGGCATGCGCACCCTTGATGGGTGGAAGCCAACGATCAGAGCCTCCAAACGATTTTACCGCTACTTGATCGCCCTGCCGCAATGCCACATGAGCGACGAGGAGGATCGCATTTAAAACGTGATCAAACTGCGCCACCCCGCCGTCTAGCGCCCGCATTCTGCGTCCGGTATCGAGTAGAAAAACCACGGATTGATTGCGTTGTTCCTGATAGTCTCGGCTGATGAGCACCTGCCTGCGGGATGAGGCTTTCCAATCGATGCGGGCGAGCGGATCCCCATCGCGATAATCCCGCAACTGCTGGAAATCCTGACTGGCCCCGGCGCGTGCGCGGCGAACGATGCCCAGCGGACTTTCGCGGTGTTGCATGGCAAGAAGCGCAAAACGGATTACTGGCTCATAATTCGGGTAAACCTTCACGGTTTCATTCTCCAAGTGGAGCGTCTTTCTTGCCCAAAGGCCCATCGGCGAAAAGTGCTCTAAGTGCAATCGGCTGAACACCAATTCACCTCTCACGTTGAGGACGACCGGATAGAAAACTTTTGTTTCTCTCTGGCCGGGCACCACGCCGGACCATGGCATCGCGTCAGTGTGAGCGCCCATGGGAATCCCATCGAAAATTTGAACTCTCGCAGCGTATCGCGCGTCATTGGTGAGCGTTAGCCGCACTTCCCCAGCCTCACCTTGGGCAAAGCGCCCTGGTAGCCGGCGCCGCACTTTAAATGGATTTTTCCGCATTACCAGCAGCCCATCCGCAGCGGTAATTACTAAAATAACAATTCCGAGCCATACCCAAAATTTCGTCAGATAGGGCATCGTTGCCACCGCGGCTGCAAGTAGTAGCCATGCCAGCGCAACGCCTAACATTCGTGTGGTGGGACTCATCCTAAGATCGAATTAAAAAACAGATTACCTTCTCGGCGCAGGCACACTCTCAATGATCACTTGGAGGACATCATCTACGTCTTGGCCACTGATCGCCACCTCAGGAGTGAGCTGCACGCGGTGGCGTAATATAGGCAATGCAGCTTGCTTGATATCATCGGGTGTGACGAAGCCACGCCCGGTGAGAGCAGCAAATGCCTTGCCGATTTTCACAAGGCTGATCGCCCCCCTAGTGCCTGCCCCGAGGGAAATAGAACGTGATTCTCGGGTCGCTTTCGCAAGAGCCACCGCGTAGGCAACCACTTCCGGCACCACTTGGATGGCAGCAGTAGCCTGTTGCGCCGCGATGATATCTTGCACACCACAGACGATGGCTACCGCAGACTTTGGCCCACCTGCCGCTTCCGCAGAGGCGCACCTCACGATCTCGCACTCGGCCTCGGGTGCTGGATAATCCATGAGTAATTTCATCATAAATCGGTCCAACTGCGCCTCGGGCAAAGGGTAAGTCCCCTCATGTTCCACCGGATTCTGGGTGGCTAAGGTCATAAACGGCGGCGCGAGTTTGAGCGTCTCACCATCGATAGTCACTTGCAGCTCTTGCATCACTTCTAACAATGCAGATTGCGTCTTTGCCGGGGCGCGGTTGATTTCATCAGCCAATAAAAGATTGGTAAAAATAGGCCCGTGGCGGAGCTGGAACGTCTGGCTCTTCATGTCAAACATTCGGAAACCGGTGACATCAGATGGCATCAAATCCGGCGTGAATTGAATCCTTGCGGATTGCCCGCCGAAAGTCCTTGCGAGGGTATTGACCAAATGAGTTTTTCCCAAACCTGGCTTCCCCTCCAGCAACACGTGACCGCCAGCGAGCAATGCTGCAAGCACTTGATCAATGACGATCTCCTGACCAAGGATCACACTAGAAATTTGCGCACGCATCTGTGAGATAAGAGCGGCAAGGCTATCAAGCACGGGACTATTTTCAATTTCGTTCATAAGGCTGGAATGACTAGTGGAGGGCTTGGAGCAGCCCTTGAAGATCGGCTGCGGTGCGGGTGAGTATCGCCGCATCCGCCGGAGCAGGCTCGGCCAGTGCGCGGAAGACTCGCTCACGGGGGATGCCAGAGCGATCCGCTAAAAACTGGAAAAGGTCCTCATTACTACGCCCCGCACGGCTACTCAGCCTCTCGCCTCGCTCGACGATCTGCGCCCGCAATGGTGCAAGCAAGCTTACTGCCCGATCCACGCGCCACTGGAAATCACCCATCGCCTCTAGGTGATGCTCATATCCTCGGAGCACGGGAGCATCCACCGCAGATTCTAACGGCCCGAAGCGGGCAAAATTTTTCCACAGCCACAGCACGATTAGAACTCCCAAGGCCATCA
>JAYULG010000228.1:0-12229 GCA_043763755.1 Akkermansiaceae bacterium
GAAGGCAAAAAGCGCAAAAGCCTACCCAAACGCGAACTCCGTGCCGCCAGCCAAACCGACTACCTCGAAAAACTACTCTCCCTAATGTAGGCACCCTGGGGGAGTTACTGATTTTTTAATATTGCAATCTCCGTTTCGAGTTGGATGACGACTTCCTTCAGTGTTGTAATTTTTTTCTCAAGTCCTTTCGCCCGTGGACTAATGCCCTTAGATGCATTCTCTAACATTCCCGGAAGTTCTTTTTCTAATAACTCAATTTCTTTGTTGATCCGAGCGATCTCCTTCGCACGATTTTCTACAGACAAATGATCTCCCACTGCTGAAACTTGATCCGATGGGCCATTGATGAGTGGTAATCTCTCAATAATCTTCTGATCCGCCTCTGAAAGCTGAGCAATCTTCCACCTAAAAAACTTGTTATCGCTCAATCGGATAAACTGGATTTCTTGCGAATCGCGACCAACGATTTTTACTTCGAGGACTCGTCCAAGCTTATCGGTGATGTTGATTTGTTCAGGCAAGCCGAGAGGAACTTGGGCTTGGTCCTCAACGGGATTAGAATCTGAAGTTTCGCTGCGTTCCGTTTGAGTCTTGGAAGCCTTTTGACAAGCAGCGGTGAGACAGGCCGCTACCAGAATACAGAATAAATTTTTCCCAATCATAATCCGTTGAGTGTTGTGCTTGTGTTTCACATTTTCTTTGCACGTTGACAATAGGCAATTCCAGTAGTCTCGGACTTCCTGCTTACCAGACGAGTTAGTGACACTTGAATATCGCAGTGGACGGCGCAAAAAAGAGCCAAACCTGCTAGAAATAGGTTGTTTCAAGTTTTCTGGTAGAGACCGTGAATGCCAATGAAGAGCGCATAAAAATCCTTGCCATCCTTTCCCCAAGCCGCTTTTCTTTGGGGCAATACCCGACTTTCAAATGTCCGTATAAGCACGGATACAAGCATTTTCTGACTAATAGCATGCAAACCCTCAGCCACCTCGATTACATCGTTTTTTTCATTTATTTTGCTATTGTGGCGAGCTACGGAATTTGGGTCTACAAGCGGAAAACGAAATCGCCCACCTCAGCATCTCACGAATATTTTCTTGCTGAAGGATCTCTCACATGGTGGGCGATCGGCGCATCTTTGATTGCTTCAAACATTTCTGCGGAGCAATTCATTGGAATGAGCGGCTCAGGATTCACAATGGGGCTAGCGATAGCCACGTATGAGTGGATGGCTGCCGCCACTTTGATCATTGTGGCTGTGTTTTTCATCCCAGTATATTTGAAGAATAAAATTTACACCATGCCGCAGTTTTTGCAGCAAAGGTATAACAGTAAAGTAGCGATGATCATGGCAGTATTTTGGCTCCTGCTCTATGTGGGAGTGAATTTGACTGCTATATTGTATCTGGGAGCATTGGCGATCAATAGTATTTCCGGCATCAATCTAACACTATGCATGGGACTGCTTGCCATGTTTGCGATCGTGATCACGCTTGGGGGTATGAAGGTCATTGGCTACACAGATGTAATCCAAGTGTTCTTCCTTGTTTTGGGCGGTTTGATCACGACCTATCTGGCACTAGATCTCGTCGCAGAGAACTTTGGAGGAAACGGATTTATTCAAGGTTTCGGATTCGTGAGAGAGAAGGCGCAGGATCATTTCCATATGATTTTGCATCAGGATAACAAACACTATATGGATTTGCCGGGACTAACGGTGCTCATTGGTGGGATGTGGATTGTAAATTTAAACTATTGGGGTTGTAACCAATACATTACTCAAAGGGCTCTGGGAGCAGATCTGCAAACTGCACGGTCCGGCCTATTGTTTGCTGCATTCATCAAGCTTCTGATGCCAGTCATCGTTGTGTTGCCAGGCATTGCCGCTTACGTGCTTTACCGAGAAGGAAACTTGCAAGCGGAGATGCTTCAGAATGGCGAACTCAATCCAGATCGAGCCTACCCTGTTTTACTCAACTTGCTGCCCGCTGGCTTGAAGGGCGTAGCATTCGCAGCATTGACTGCTGCTGTGGTAGCTTCGCTCGCTGGAAAGGCGAATAGCATCGCCACGATCTTTACGCTCGATATTTATCTGAAGAAAATTAACCCACATGCCGATGAGAAGAAGATGGTATGGATTGGGCGTGTGTCTGTGATTGTTGCTATGCTGATCGCGGTAATCATTGCTCCTTTGTTAGGAATCGATAAAAAAGGCGGATTTCAATACATCCAAGAATATTCCGGGTTCATCTCACCGGGCGTTTTTGCGATGTTCATTCTTGGATTCTTTTGGAAGAACACAACCTCGAGCGCAGCCCTATTTGCCACAATCGGTGGTTTTATCATGTCTCTCCTTTTCAAATTTCTTCCTGGATTTGCCGATCTCTCGTTCCTTGCACCCTGGGGATTTTCTAAAGCAAACGCGTCTGGTGTTTATGAAATCCCATTCCTTGATAGGATGGGTTTCGTTTTCGTATTATGTGTCATTGGAATGGTCATCATCAGTAAATATGAAGTGAGCCGAGGTGTGAAAACCAATGGCTTGGAAATCGACCGTTCAATGTTCAAGGTGACCAATAGTTTTGCGGTAGGGGCATTGATGGTTCTAGGGATGATTGCTGCTCTCTATACCATTTTCTGGTGATATTGAGTAAAGCTACAACTCCAAACACAAATTCCGACAATGCACCGACGCAAATTCATAGGAAAGTCGGTATTTGCGGCTGCGCCTTTTATTTTTACCCGCCCATCAAGTTACGCTCAAAACATTGCAGATCTCGGGAAAAAGCGGGTGGGACTGATTGGCACCGGGTGGTATGGTAAGTGTGATTTATTTCGTCTATTACAAGTCGCACCGATGGAAGTAGTTTCTCTGTGTGATGTGGATCAACTCATGTTGAAGGAGACCGGCGATCAAGTCGCCCTGCGCCAGCAATCAAAGAAAGTGCCGCAGTTGTATGGTGATTACCGCCAAATGCTAGCGGAGAAAGATCTAGATATCGTCCTAATTGACACACCAGATCACTGGCATGCATTACAGATGATTGAGGCAGTGAAAGCAGGGGCGGATGTATATGTGCAGAAACCCACAGGGCTAGATGTGATCGAAAGTGAGACGATGCTTGCTGCGGCTAGGAAATATGGAAGAGTAGTCCAAGTAGGGCTACAAAGGCGAAGCACGCCGCATTTGATTGAGGCGATGAATGACATAATCAAAGCTGGAAAACTGGGTGCTATTTCGCATGTCGATATTTTCTGTTATTACAAAATGCGGGCAACAGGGAATCCTCCTGTGAGTATTCCACCAGCGACATTCGATTTCGAAATGTGGACTGGCCCCGCTCCTCTGATTCCTTTTACGGATATGATTCACCCTCGGAAGTGGCGGGCTTTTATGGAATTTGGCAATGGTATCATGGGTGATATGTGTGTGCATATGTTAGACATGGTCAGGTGGATGTTAGATCTTGGTGCGCCACTGACAATTTCTAGTAGCGGCGGGATATTCGTGGACAAAGCAAGCCGTGCAAATATCAGTGATACACAGACTGCGATCTTCGCTTACGAGAATCTCAACGTGCTCTGGAACCACCGCACTTGGGGAAATCCCCCAGACCCTGAATACCCGTGGGGCGCAATCTTCTATGGTGAAAAGGGCATCCTGAAGGCCAGTGTGATGCGTTATGATTTTATTCCTCACGATGGTGGGAAACCGCTGCGACGAGACGTGACTATGGAGCTAGATCAGTTTCCAGAAGATCGCATTGAGAAAAACTTAGAGCAGCATGTGGCCCCGGCTATTCGGGGGCACATGTTGGATTTTCTCAATTGTATTGGCACCCGGGGCAGGCCTGTGGCGGACATCGAAGAAGGGCATATTTCGAGCGTTGCTTGTATTCTTGCAAACCAGTCGATGAATCTCAATACGACTCTCAAGTGGGACGAGCAACTCAGATCGGCCAACAATGATGATGGAAATGCTAAAGCAATAAGAAGACCCTACCGTGCGCCGTGGGTTCATCCTGAAGTTGAAGGGATTTGATAGTCTCGCGTTGTTTCAGGATGGGTGAAAGAATGAAAGGATCTTTCTCGCGCTCATCTTAGGATGTGTTTAAGTTCACCCTATGGACGCGTTGATTCATCACCTAGAGCAGAAACAAGATCTCTCACCGCAAGAGGTGCAAGTGGCCGCAGATCTTCTATTAGATCCAAGGGTAGCGGATGAAAAGAAGTCTCGGTTGCTTGAGGCATTGGCAATGAAGGGTGAAACGCCCGCCGAGATTGCCGGCTTCGTAGAAGCGTTTCTCGAGCACGCAGTGAATCCACATTTGGGGTTGTTAGACCTTGAAGGTCCTACGCTTGATGTCTGCGGCACGGGCGGAGATCAACTCGATTTGTTCAATGTTTCCACAACAGCTATGTTCATCACAGCGGCAGCCGGAGCCGTGGTGGTGAAGCATGGGAATCGAGGGATTACTTCAAAAAGCGGTGGTGCAGATGTGTTGGAAGCATTGGGGATTCGCATTGACTTGGCGGCGGATGATTTTCGAAAGTGTGTGGAGAAGGCAGGGCTGGGATTTATGTTTGCTCCGATCTATCACCCTGCATTCAAAGCGGTGGTATCTGTTAGAAAGAAGCTAGCGGCGCGGGGAGTGAAGACTATATTTAACTTAATCGGGCCTTTATTAAACCCAGCGCGGCCGCAGTGTCAGTTAGTAGGAGTTTTTAATCGTGATCTTTGTCCCGCTTTTGCAGAGATTCTGCAACAGTTAGGGCGTGATAGTGCATGGGTGGTGCATGGCACAACGGGCGATGGACGCTCGGTGGATGAGGTAAGTCTTATGGGTTCTACACGAATTTGTAAATCTGGACTCTATCAAGATATTGAGGACGAGGAGGTTCGCCCGCGAGATTTCGGGCTATACCATGCAGAGGTGAGCGATCTTCAAGGAGGCGATGCTAAGGTGAATGCAGTGATCCTTGAGGCGATTCTATCCGGCGAGGAATCTGGTCCGAAGCGAGATATGGTCATGATGAATGCGGGTGCCGCACTGGCATGCGCAGGACTAGCGGATGACATGGGCGATGGCATCGAAATAGCGCGCGAAATGATAGCGTGCGGTGCCGCTCTGGAAAAACTGCGACTACTGCAAAAAGTGGCTCGTTAGCCGTGATGCCGCGACTTAACTAAACTGGCCCGTAACCAAGATCCCCTAGTTCCACGGGTGCACTTGTCTCAGCGGATTTCATGATAGCTTCTAGGATGGTGATATCACGCCGTCCCATCTCCGCTGGAACTATGCTTTTTACGCCATTGGAAATTGCCTCACAAATCCCGTCAATTTGCAGCGCCTGTTGGTTCACTTCAGGGAAATCCATTTTCAGCCCATTGATATGACCGCCCAGATTCCGATATGCGAAGGCTGCTTGATCTAGCTCAAATCTACCCTCAGTGGCCGCAGCTTTCAGAAAATTACCATTCTTGGCGGCACTGGCAAAACACGTTGACTTAAGGCCACTGGGAAAATCCATCTCCCACTCATAACCCTCTGCTGTTTCGACAAATATATCAGGCCGCGCGTTATGTGATTTCGCTTTAATGCGGATAGGGTTTTGGCGCGCAATATAGATGGCAGCTTGAACTGGATAAGTTCCTAAATTATATAGCTCGCCAGCGATGCCGAGTTTTTTGGACATCTTCCAGCTTTTGGGATCTGGATGAGTGTTCACGAACCCAAGTGCGGTATCAATGGAAGTGAGGACGCCCAGTTCATTCTTTTCTGCTACCTCCATCATCCGCAAATGATAGGGATCCCAATGTAAGCGGTAGCCGATGTGAAGGCTGACTTTTGCTTCCTTCGCGGCTGCGATCATCGCATCGCATTCCGCAGTAGTGGCGGCCATTGGTTTCTCGCAGATCACATGTTTCCCGGCTTTGGCTGCGCGAATACAATATTCTGCGTGCAGCCCGGGTGGTAAAACGACGTAAACGATATCAAACTCTCGATTGCTGGCTATTTCATCAAAGTTTTCATACGAGTAAACATTTCCCTCGGGAACTCCGTATTTCTCGCGCCATTTAGGGATTTTAGCAGGTGAGCCAGAGACCAAGCCTGTGAGCCGGGCACGCTTTGATTTTAAAAGTGCTGGGCCGAGTTCTCCTTCCGAGTAATTTCCGAGGCCGACAAGGGCGACACCCATCTTTTTTTCGGGAGCTTGAGCACCGACGATTTTTGTGGGCGCGAGCGCCGAGCCACCTAAAATTCCAAGCATCGAACGACGGTCAATATTCATTACTTATCCCTAGCCCCAAATCTAGAATCGTGCAAAGACAGATTACTAAGGTCGTTTAAGCAGAAAAAAATTTGCGCAGGGCCAATACGAAGCTGAAAGGGAGGAAGACACCCGTGAAAGACGCTCACCTTCAATTGCCCACCGATTCAGCGAGAGTGGCATCACGTGAGCAAGCCACTGGCTCATGTGTGATGCACCAACGCTGGGCTGGCTTGCTGTTTTTGCACTGGTCGGTGAGGCCTGACATCATCCAAGAGCGGCTGCCTGAAGGCTTATTTGTGGACACTTACGGAGGAATGGCGTGGCTCGGAGTGGTGCCGTTTTTCATGGAAAAAGTCCGCCCACGGTTTCTCCCCCCGCTACCAGGGCTGTCGTGGTTTATGGAGCTCAATGTGCGCACTTATGTTTACGATGCCCACGGGCGACCGGGCGTTTGGTTTTTCTCACTCGATTGCAATCAATTCCTCGCCGTTGAAATCGCGAGGCGTTTTTTCCATCTGCCGTATCAACATGCGGCGATGCGTGCCACACGGTCAGGAAAACAAATCGACTACCATTGCCGCCGCGATGACCTAGTGGCAGATTATCGCTATCGAGAACCTGATGCTACCCATCCGGCAGTATTCGGGTCCTTGGAGTGGTTCTTGGTGGAGCGATATCTTTTGTTTTCAAAAAAACCTAGCGGCGCACTTTATAGCGGGCAAGTGAATCACCCGCCATATCAGGTGGCTTCTGGTCATTGCGAAAAGTGGTCTGCCGAGCCACTCGTATTGAATGGCTTCGATCTACCTGTGATCGATCCGTCGTCGATCTTGGTGGCAAAGCCCGTGGCGGTGAAGATTTTCCCACTGCGGAAGGTTTAGCGACCATTCGTGCGGGTGCACGTCGTCGCGCTTGCACCTGTTTCAAGGAGTGTTTAGGAAATCCCCATGGCGGCTGACTACACGGAAGACGATATTAAATCCCTCGATTGGCGTGAACACATTCGGATGCGCCCCGGAATGTATATCGGCAAACTGGGCGATGGTTCCTCGCCGGATGACGGGCTATACATCTTGCTCAAAGAAGCTGTCGATAATTCGATCGACGAGCATATCATGGGCTACGGCAAGGAGGTGAAAGTAGAGATCGATGACGAAGGGCGCGTGGAAGTGCGAGACTTCGGGCGTGGAATTCCACTGGGAAAACTTTTCGATTGCGCTGCGCAGATCAACACCGGCGCGAAGTATGATAGTGAGGCCTTCAAGAAATCGGTTGGTCTCAATGGCGTAGGAATCAAGGCGGTGAACGCGCTTTCTAACTTTTTTGAAATTCAAGCATGGCGAGACGGCGAGACGAAGGCCCTTGAATTTTCTAAAGGGCTGCTCACCTTAGATATGAAGCATCCGCGCCGCGATGATGGAGTCAATGGCACCCGACTCGCGTTTGAGTTGGATCGAACTATCTTCCCAGTTAAGGCAAAGTATAAAGAGGCATTTGTCGAAAAAATGTGCCGCTACTACTCCTACTTGAATCCGGCGCTGACGATCAATTTTAATGGTAAGAAGTTTCGTTCAAAAGATGGTTTGTTAGACTTATTACGTGAGGAAATGGAGAACGAGGCGCTTTATCCGCCCATCCATCTGATTGGGAAAGATATAGAAATTGCATTTACCCATACTCCAGAGAGTGGCGAAGAATACTATACTTTCGTAAATGGTCAGAATACCTCACAAGGCGGAACCCATCTAGTGGCATTTCGAGAGGCATTAGTCGCTGTGATCCGAGGATTTTTCAAGAAACAATATGAACCCTCAGACATCCGGGCTGGCATCGAGGCGGCGGTATGTGTCAGGATTATGGAACCTGTCTTTGAATCGCAGACGAAGACCAAGCTCGGTTCTGCGGGAATCGCCCCATACGGTGAATCCCTGCGCACATTCATTGGAAATTTCCTCAAGACCAATCTTGATAACTTCCTCCATAAAAACCCACAAACCGCAGAAGCCATCCAAAAGCGGATTATGGCTGCCGAGCGCGAGAGGAAAGACCTGAAAGGAATTCAGAAGCTCGCTCGCGAACGTTCCAAGCAAGCGAAAGTTCACAACAAGAAACTCCGAGATTGTCGGGTGCGTTTTGATAGCAAACACAAGCGCCGTGAAGAATCCACACTCTTCATCACTGAGGGTGACTCAGCATCCGGCTCCATCACCAAGAGCCGCGATGTAGAAACTCAAGCCGTCTTTTCCCTGCGTGGCAAACCGCTCAATACCTATAGTTTACCTCGCAAGATCGTTTATGAAAACGAGGAGTTCTCACTTTTGCAAGCAGCACTCAATATTGAAGATGGTATTGAGTATCTTAGATATAATAAAGTAGTGATTGCCACAGATGCGGATGTGGATGGTATGCACATCCGTCTGCTTCTTTTGACGTTTTTCCTTCAATTCTTCCCCGAAATGATCCGCGATGGTCATTTGTATATCTTACAGACACCGTTGTTTCGGGTGCGTAACAAAAAGGAAACGATATACTGTTACGATGATGACGAGCGGAAAAAAGCAATGGCAAAACTCGGTAAAGCAGCGGAAATCACCCGCTTCAAAGGACTCGGAGAAATTTCGCCGGATGAGTTTAGTTTCATGATTGGCCCCGATATGCGGCTTGATCCTGTAGAGTATGAAGAGGGGAAGGGTGTCAAAGAGCTACTAGCATTCTACATGGGGAAAAACACACCTGATCGCCAAGATTATATCATCGAGAATCTAAGGGAAGATGTTGATAAGCAACTGGAATTGGCTGCCGTCGGTGGCTAGTGCAAGATATGTCGATAGTGCTGCGCCTACACCTACTACATGAGTAGTTTGTGCTCCTCTAGGGCAGTAAGAAGTTTCTCGTGAATGCCACCGAAGCCGCCGTTGCTGAGCACAGCGATGATGTCTCCGGGTTGCGCGGTTGCAGCGACTTGGGCGACGATGGTGGGAACGTCTGGCAGGTAATGGCCCGCACCCCCGAGGCGGGCGATATCGGCAGAGAGTTTGGTAGGATCAAGCCTATCGTTTTCTGGAATTTTGTGCAGATCTGGGATTGCGGCGATGATGGCGAAGTCTGCGAGAGCAAGCGCCTCGGCAAGTTCATTTTGGAAAATGGCGCGGCGCGTGGTATTAGAGCGTGGCTCAAACAGAACCCATAGCCGCGAATCTGGGTGGCGTTGGCGGAGACTCTGCACAGCAAGCTTGATGGCGGTGGGATGGTGCGCGAAATCATCGATGACTTTGATGCCATTGACCTCGCCTTTGAGTTCTTGGCGGCGAGCCACGCCCTCGAAACTGGCAAGGCCATCGCGGATCTCATCAATTGTCAGCCCGGCAAATCCAGCGCAGGCCACAGCCATCGCGGCATTGCGCACGTTGAACTCACCGGTCATTGGCACTGAGTAGGCGATGCCACCGAGGGTGAAGGAGCTACGGTGCGTCTCGTAGTTGAGATTTTCGATCCGCAGTGTGCAATGTTCTCCAAAGCCCACGGTGGTGATTGGGCAGGGCGCATTTTCAGCCACATCGCGGCAATTTTGCTCATCGCCATTGATGTAGGCCATGCCAACGCGGGGGACGATGTTGAGGAGGCGGCGGAAGGTGAGTTTGATTTCGTCAATATTGTTATAGATGTCTGCGTGGTCGAACTCGATGTTATTGATGGCGACGCACTCGGGCAGGTAGTGGAGGAATTTCGAGCGTTTATCAAAGAACGCGGTATCGTATTCATCGCCCTCTAACACATTGAAATTTGAATCGGCAAAGTGCGCGCCGTGACCGAGATTTTTTGGGATTCCACCGATCATGTAGCCAGGATTCCGGCCCACTTTGACGAGAAGCCATGCGAGCATGGAAGAGGTGGTGGTTTTGCCGTGGGTGCCGGAGATCACGAAGTTCCGTTTGCCGCGTAGGAAAAATTCTTTCATCACTTCCGGCAGTGACGAGTAGAGCAGTTTGCGATCAAGCGCTGCCTCTGCCTCGGGATTTCCCCGGGAAATGGCGTTTCCAATGATGACGACATCGGTATCCTCAGGGATGTTTTTTTCCGCGTAGCCTTCTGAGAGTGTGATGCCACTGCTGCGCAGAAAATCTGACATCGGCGGATAGACGTTCGCATCGGAACCAGTGATGATGAAGCCGCGCTCTTGCATGGCGGCGGCCACGGCCCCCATCGCGGTGCCACAGATACCAGTGAAGTGAAACTTAGTTTTGTCTGACATAGAAGGGCGCGAGGCTAGGTCTCCACTCGCTGCCTGCCAAGATGGAATATGGCAAAGTTAAATCGAATCTGTGGAAACTCAGGCGCGATCTTTAAAATCATCCTTCACCGTGAGCGCGGGCTGGCTGGGCGCATTGCCGAGGCCCGGAATAACGCGGCGGACGAGTTTCCTGAGCCCAGATTCAGCGGAGTCCACCTCGGACTCGGCATGGCGGAGAGCGTTTTCCCAAGCGGGCGCGAAGCCTGGTGCCTGCTCGCGCATCGTGCGGACGGCGATTTCTTGCACCTGCAGTGCCCGTTGTTCGGCGCGTCCGGGCTTCTGCTGGAGGGAGGCAATATTGAGGCGCAGCGTTTCGTTTTGTTTGCGCAGCGTTTCGAGTTCGTTTTGTAGGGACTCGTTGCCACTGGCATTGATTTTGAGCTGAGTATTGAGATGACCTTGCAAATCTTTGATCTCGGTTTCTACGCGCTTCAGCTCGCGGGAGACTCCGCAGCGGGCGGAGTAGCCAGATTTCCATAAAAACGCGGCGATCATGAGACCGAGCAGGAGACCCCATGTGAATGGGTGTTGAATTGCAGTGGTTAGAAAATCCGTCACGGCGTGACCCTACTCGGTGGGCGCGGGCTTGGCCACTGGATTTTCCTGAGTGGCTATGGGTTCATTGTCTCTCATGGCTGCTTGGATATCCGCCGTAAGATCTGTGGAATTCTGGCTGTGCAGGATGAATGGAACTCCGGTGTTGGTGCTGCCGGAGCTGTCCATCACGAGATCAAAGCCCTTTTCTTCAGCGATTTTCTGGGTGGTTCCGGCAATGCGATTGAGCGCGGCCCGCATGGAGGCGACCATTTTTTTGTTAATGGATTTCTCTTGTTCACTTTTGAAGTTCTCAAAGTCCTGTTGGAGGGTTTGCGCTTCTTGGCGCTTGATTTCGTAGTTGCGGGCAAGCTTGCGATTGGCGGATTCGTCAAGGTCCTTCGATTTGTCAGCAAGCTGAGCTTGGAGCGTTTGGAGTTCTGCGATGATTCTGCGGAGTTGGTCAGCACGCTCATCTTTCATGATGGCCTCGCGCTCGTTTTTTATCTGCTCTTGCAATGCGATGGTGGAGGGCAGCGCCGTGTAAATTTCTTTTACCTTTACCAAAGCAATGCGAGGTGCGGCAGCCGCAGGCTGCATGCTGAGGAGAAGCAAGGTGATGAATGTCTTGAGGGGGCTCATTACTCGGCGTAAAATGACGCAGTAAAATGCACTTGTAAATCTTAGATACTTAAGCAGCCCTAATAAAAAATTGATCGTGCGTAGTGGCCACTTGCTCAGGCGGGCTACGCGATTAATGTGATCACTCGGCATAAAAATTGCGCTACACGTTTCCCCACCTCAAAAAAACACATGCCAAAAGTTCGCCTTGCTGGAACCGTCCGCGGAGAAAAAGATCCAAATCGAGAAATCCGTGCCCGCCTTTTATACAGCCTTTTTAGCAAGGGCTGGGACATCTATAATTCCAATGGAGATCAGCGAATTTCGCTTTCAAACATCGAGCGAAAAATCATCGAGTCTGATGCATTTGTTTTCACTCCGGGAGCCACATTGGAGGATATTTTTAAGGCAGTTTCAATTTTCGTAGGCTACCAAACGCTCGATATCCATCTCGCTGGAAAGCCCACGGTGCTACTGAACTCGGACCATTCTTGGGACCCGCTGTTT
>JAYULG010000229.1:0-3392 GCA_043763755.1 Akkermansiaceae bacterium
TGACCGCAAGCTTGGATTTTTCGCTAGCAGAGCGAGTTTTTGAATCTCTGGAAGATCTGATAGAAACACCGCTGATCCGTAGAGTTTCATCTGCCAGCATCGTTTAGAGATTCACCAAAAGTCTCGGCCCAGTGATGAAGAAAGAATTTTTTCTCCTGAGTGAAAAGATGCTCGGAGCGGCCAAGAATCGGGCGCAATGATGTGGTCATTTGCAGTGTAACTAGCAGAAACACGCAACTCCAGATGATTAGCGGCCCTTTCTGGGTGCCACCGGTTGCGATGACGATGGATTTGAGGAAACGCAGGGCAAAAACGCTGGCAATGATCCAAGCACCGATGCCGAGAGTGCCCATGAATCCGAGCGAATCCGTGGACTCAGAAAAGATCCATAGAGCAGGGGCAAACCCTAGTAAAAGCAAGCCGGCAAGCGCCATTGCACCAGCGAGGCAGGAGGCAAGCTGGGCCACTCCCACCCGTGCGCCTGCCAGCGTGGCAAAGATGTAGAGGCTGGGAAAACAGATGACGCTGGAAACGAGCAAGCCCGTGGTAACTTTCAACGGAGCCGCCCAAATCTGCTGCTCCTTCGCGAAGCACCCGAGCACGATGCCGAAGAGCATGAAAGAAATGATGGCCAGCAGCATGAAGTGTGAGGCGGCGCCATGATTGCCAGTTTCTAGCCTAGCAACAAGCTGCTGTGGGTGCCGGAGTAGGCCTTCAAAAAGGGCCTTGAGGTCAAGGGTTTCGGGAAGTGGAGATTCTAGCGGTGTGGGTGTGACGGGCGGATTCATTTGAGTGATGTATGTTTATGGTTCTGTCTGATGGCACGGGTGATGGGGATACCGAGGATGAGAATGAGACAAATGAGCACTGGCAGACCGAAGCCACCCGTCAGGCGCTCGATGGCGGACCAGACGCTGCCGTAGAAATTTCCCTTGAGCGGATGCGGGCGGAGGAACTGCACTTCCAAGCTGGGAGTGCCGAAAAATGGCCGTAGAATCCATGAGAATTGCGCTCCAAGGAATCCATTTCCGCCCAACCAGGCCAGCAACGTGGCCGTGGCCGCAGCAGGAGTAGGAGCCTCTACGGCGAGCAGGCGATGGAGATGGATATTTGCCGCAATTCCCGCAAAGCCGATGAGCAAAGTGTGACTAACGAGATAGGCGGCGTGGGCATTTCCTGCATCCGGCGAGTCTGGCGGTGGGGCATTCCATGCGAGGAAAAAGGTGATTGGCGCGAGCGATCCGAGCATGATGGCTGCGAGGGCGAAGGCTGTGAGCAGCGCGAGCAGGGATTGGCGAAAGTCTAGGCCAGTTCCTAGCAAAAGGCCGAGCAGCCCATTCAGGAGTCCATTGCAGGCGAGAGTGGCGAAAATGAGAAGCGGCAGTTTTACAGCAACATACACCCCCATCAGCGGAGCCCGCCAGTAGCCGACGGTAAATCCATAGAGCGCGAGACCCATGACTGCGGCCAGCGCCACCCAAGCGACTCGCTGTGGGGTGGCCGAATCCAGCCAATCTGAAGGGGGCTGGATGAGTAGGCGCAAGTGCATGCAGCAGATCTGAGCAGGGACATGTGAGGGAATGATGCGAGTTTGGTGAAATTTTCATGATCCCTTTCGCATGAGATGGCGCTTGAATGTTCTTGGGTAGGGCACTAAATCCTGCGCCCTATGGAAGGAATGCATCTCTATAAACACTTGCCGCTTTTTACAGCAGGCATCGTGCTCGCCGTTTGGCTACTCGCCGTGCATGCTTACATGCTCGCGAGGCCCTCTCAGGCACAAGAGTTTTTGAAGAAGTTCCCGCGCAATGCATTTCTAGGCCAAATCTTGCTTGGCATCGGCTTGGCGTGGTTCTGGCTCCTCATCGCTCCATCCAGTATGGGCATGCTCAGTGCGCTGACGATGGATCTTGGTGAATTCAACGGTGCAAAAGGCGTTCTGCGGCTGCTGGTTCCTGCGGCGTTGGTGCTGGTGACGATCAGCGTGCGGGACTTTTTGGCGGTGCGCGCACTTGGGCTAATCGGACTAATGGCGGCCTCCCCCCTGCTCGAGGCAGCATTTTTAAAAGACCCTCAATCGCGGCTTCTCGTCCCCATTTTTGCCTACTCCATGATCACGGCCTCACTATTTTTCGTGGGAATGCCCTACCTGTTCCGGGATGCCGTCACGTGGGTGACGGCCAGCAAGTCACGCTGGATGTTAGCCTCTGCCGCGGGCTTTTGCTATGGCTTCGCCGTATTGGCATGTGCCCTCGCATTTTGGAGGGGATACTGATTAGAATAACTTGCCCGTATCAATACACTGGAGCGCCCGAGGTATCGCCGCCGCCGCCGCCGCCCATGCCGCCAGAGGCTTTGTTTGCGGTGTTTTCCATTGCTTCACCGCCGAGGCGCATATCGCGCCCGATGCCGATGAAGGTATTGCATGAGCTCAGAAGCAGACCCGCCGCAGCGAGCGAAGATAGTAGGATTGCTTTCATTCAAGGTTTGGATACCCGAAATCGCGTAAGCTGCAAGTGGATATTGTAAGGATTACTTAAATACTTGCGGAAATCCCTGCAGCGCGGCCTGCAAGAGTTTGAACAATTCGGCATTCCAAATGCACAGTGAGGATGAAATTTGAAAACGTTGAGTTTTGCTTTTCTCAGCAAGCCTCTTGTCTCACTTTCCTCCCGCGACCGTATGCAAGCCCACCAACTCCTTATTGCAAGCTTTCCAAGCCTTGCCAGTTACATTGCCGGATGCGGTTGGGAGTCTCGTTTCGGTCAAAATACGCAAGACCGCAGTAGAGCTTATGCCAACGACCGCTTCGTCAAGGAAATCGAACTGCTGAATTTCAATAGTACCACGATCATCGCGATCAGAGCGCAAGTGACTGGAACGGATTATAGGCCTTATACCACTACCCTATCTTTTATCCTCAGGAATCGAAACTGGTTGCTTACGAATGATTGCACCTGCCCACTGGATTTCAGTTGTAAACATAGCTGCGCACTTCTGCTCCTCCTTGCAGAAAAAATCTCGGCCAGTCAGAAAAATCCCGAGTTTGTCCGCATGGGTGAGCCCCAACTTGATTTTGAGACCCAAACATGGCTCAGAGAACTCGAAAAGGCAGGCCGTTCCGCCGCCACCTCCAAAACCCCCGCCACACCATATCAAAAATTTTTAGTCTACTGCATCGAACCAACATCCTATAACCGCAGCGGGGCCCTACAAATGGTCCTTCGCGTGGGAACAAATCTGAAAAGCGGTATCTCAATAGATTCCAGAATCGCCACCGCAGATACCACCAAGCCGCCGAAATACATGAGCGAGGCGGACATCCGGCTGGTGACGAACTATCGCCGAATTCAGCGCACGCAGGGAGGCTATCACGGCGTGCAAATTACGGG
>JAYULG010000230.1:0-3391 GCA_043763755.1 Akkermansiaceae bacterium
ATCGTCGGTCTCGGTGGCCTTGGCCACATGGGCGTGAAAATAGCAAAAGCAATGGGCGCACATGTCGTCGTATTCACCACATCGCTTCACAAAATGGAAGATGCCATACGCCTCGGCGCGGATGAAGTGGTGAATTCTAAAGACCCTATCGCAATGAAGAAACACCTAAACAGCTTCCACTTCATTCTCAATACCGTGGGCGCAAAGCATGACATCAATGCCTACATTTTACTGCTCCGCCGCGATGGAAATCTCACGCAAGTCGGCGCGCCACCTGAACCGCTTGAAGTGGACGTAGGCAATCTCATTTTTGGCCGTCGGAGTTACAGTGGCTCACTCATCGGTGGGCTTAAGGAAACTCAAGAAATGCTCGATTTCTGCGGAAAACATCACATCACTTCTGACATTGAGCTCATCCCAATCCAGCAGGTAAACGAAGCCTATGACCGGCTGGTGAAAGGCGATGTGAAATATCGATTCGTCATCGATATGGCCTCCCTAAGGGATGCGCGGTAAGCTGATACTATGATACCCCGGTCTTCAACAATATCCATTCATTGATCATACCCGGCGCATCGGTTGGCGCGTATTATATGTTATGCTTCGCCATAGCCATTCCATCGGCCCAGAGCGGAAATATTTGAGCCATACCATGCACAATAGGACTTGAGCTGCAAAAATTAGCAGCCCGATCCCGATGGTGGCTAACCTTCCAATTTCTCCACCTAGGCCAAGACCATAACCATAGAAGATCGTCGTCGCGATGAGAGATTGAAGTAAATAATTTGTCAGCGCCATTTGGCCTACTGCTGCGAGCGGCGGCAGGGATGCAAGTTTGGGCCTGCGGTGGATCAGCAGCACTAGTCCGGCGACGTATGCGGCTGTCAGCCCGATGCCAAAAATTGAGATAATTCCCGTTCCTACAAAGAACGAGCCAAAGTCCATCTGCGCAGAACCAGCCATGATCATCCAAGCGCCGAGAAAATTCCCCACCAGCCCGAGCAGCCCTCCCACTATCATGACACGAACAAGAAAGCGCTTGTTTTTAGCCACATCCGTTAAAAATCTTTTGCGGCCTGCCAGCAAACCGAGTAGGAATAAACCAAGGAAAACTGGCGCAAAAACCATCGTCGCGAGCACATGCAAGAGCAGCTCACTTAAGCGGTAGGAAATGGCATCTAGATAGTTTCCAGTCACAAACGCCTTGATCCGCTCAAGCTTCTCGTGCGGATTATCCGCCATTTCTTCCCGCATGCTTCGTGCGATATCCGGGTTCTGGGAGAGCAAAAGAATTCCTACACCTCCTGCCAATATCGCGAGTGCAGGCAACAAAATCAAAGCAACGGCCCATACCGAAATGGTGAGCGTCTTACAGTTCCGAAACAGCAACAGTGCAAAGCCGCTAATTGCGTAAGCCAAAAGTATATCTCCCTCCCAAATGAATATTCCGTGCAAAAGGCCAAATCCCATAAGTATAGCAAGACGGCGGCTGTAGGTCGCACTAAGATTCTGTCCGCGCGATGAAGCACGATCTAACTGTATCGAAAATCCCAACCCAAAGAGCAATGCAAATAGCGGATAGAATTTACCTTCAACTAAAAAGACTGAGATCCAATCCACCACCCAATCGACAGGCGTGAGCCACGCTCCATTGCGCAAGCCATTCAGCTCTACGGGTTGACTGAAATAAAGCATGTTTGAAATCAGGATCCCCAACAATGCAAAGCCCCTTAAAACATCCAGCGAAATAATGCGCTCTGCTGCGGGTATCGGCACCATTGGCATGCCGTAGTCCGCAGGCAGAGCTGGTGGTCCCGCCGGGTTACCAGCCGCTGCATTTCCATAATCATTCATCCGCAGCAATATGTCTCATCTGATTGATGTCTCTCCATCCATGGGGAAATTGAAGCTCAGGTTCACTAATTTTCTAGGGCTTGGCGCTCAGCCGCGAAAGTCATCATTATCACTCTTTCGCAAGTGAGGATGTCTTGCTCACCGCAGAGGGTGCCACCATTCATTTCTACAATGTGCCGCGCTTCATCTAGCGCATCTACTGCCATCGCTACACGTGGAGAAGGTTCCCGAACTGTGATCATTATACGATCTTCCTCAATTTCGATACCCGCTTTCAAAATCTTCCCTTCAGCACACTGCCATGCCTTCTTGATGATTTCACGCAATACGGACAAGATCGCATCGGCATCTAGATTGAGTATCGCAGAGCTCACCATGGGAGACCAAGCAATCAAATGAGCAGCAGATTCCAGCGGTGCGATGCGCGCTTTCCACAATTCCATGAATTCCTCCACCGTAATGATACTAAACTTAGGGTTAGAAAATTTTACTTGAAGGAACTCCAGCGCCGCCTCTAGCTCCGCAAGCTCAACGCGCATCCGAGTCACGGTAGCTGCTATTTCCGGCTCATTTGCGAGATGCTCTAGCCATACAAATTCTAGCTGAAGACAGTTGATGGAATTTCTAGCATCATGCACATGCTGATGGACGATCTTTTGGATACGCTGCGGAGTGTCAGTCATGATGTATTATTTTACTAAGTCAGATCCGAGCGGCACTTGCGCCAACAATTGCAAGAGTTGATCAATCTTCACTGGCTTCACGAGATGTGCAAAAAATCCAGCTTCCTTGGTGCGTTGGAGGTCACCTTCCATGCCGTATCCACTCAAAGCAATCGCCGGTACAGCACGGATTTTTTGCACCCGTTCCATAAGATCAAAGCCGCTGCCATCTGGCAGGCCAAGATCACTAATGATAGCATCAAAGTGTGAGGTGGTAAAGGCAGTAAGCGCATCCTGCAAGTTAGAGGCGCTCGTGACTTGATGCCCGTTATGCTTGAGCAGGCGCTCGAGCACCGTGCGTGTGGCTTCATGATCTTCCACCACTAGGAGTGCTAATGATGAACCAGACTCGGCGAGTTGTGGGTTTTTTTTGCTAGGTGCAGCCGGAGCAGAAACACTATCAAGAGCAACTGTGAAAATTGCACCGTTTCCACTACCTCCGCTCTCCGCTTTGATCACGCCGCCGTGCGCACTGATGATGGCCTTGGAGATTGCAAGACCCAGCCCCAGCCCAGCATAGCGATGTTCTTGGCCGATGTCACCTTGGTTAAAGGCATCGAAGATTTGCGCTAATATTTCAGCGCGAATACCTATACCATCATCAGCTACACTTATTACAATTCTACCTTGCGCATCATTGTAGGTATGAACTGTGATTTTGCCGCCATCAGGGGTAAACTTTACCGCATTTCGCAAGAGATTCCAAAATACCTGCTGAAGTCGCGCAGGGTCTGCTAACGCGTGATGGTGTTTCGCATCCAATTGCATGATGATACGGAGATGCTTGCCGAGGCCATCGCTGCGGATGATCTCAT
>JAYULG010000231.1:0-12192 GCA_043763755.1 Akkermansiaceae bacterium
GGTCATGCGCCTCGTGCTTGCTTCTACTTCTCCCCGCCGCAGTGAATTGTTAGAAAAGGCGGGTGTAGCGTTTGAAGTGATCCCATCAACGGCGGAGGAGATCCATGATGAAACAATGGCCCCGGGGCATTTGTGTGAATTCAATGCCGCGCTCAAGGCGCACGCTGTGGCGATAATAATACCTGATGCGACGGTGATCGGGGCAGATACCCTCGTTTTTATTGACGGCGTCCCACTGGGAAAACCTGCGGATCTAGCGGCTGCGCGGAAGATGCTGCGGCGCTTGGCTGGCCGCAGTCATCAGGTGTGCACGGGTGTCTGTGTGATCGCGCCGAGTGGTGAGAAGTGTTCATTTCATGATTTGACCGAAGTAATTTTTAAGGATCTCACAGATGGTGAAATTGATTCCTATTTCGAGAAGGTAAATCCGTTAGATAAGGCAGGTGCTTACGGGATTCAGGAGTATGGAGAGCAAATTATATCTGAGATCCGGGGAAATTTCGATAACGTGATGGGCCTACCCGTGGACAAAGTGATTGAAGCGCTGGGCTTAAAACGGGTTGCGAATGGGGCAGCGATGGGTGAACAATCCACGCATGGAGCATCCTCACCGATACCCACTCATTTTTAACCCTCGGGCGCGCAGCCAGAAGGGTGAGCGGGTGCTGCGGTTTTTGATGAGTAAGGCGAATCGGTTCGCGCTATTTGCCACAAATCATGCAGGTGAGGCGCGTGATTTAGCAGCACGATTCGCCGCAGCGGGTGAGCCAGTGGTGATCGCCGCTGGGGGTGATGGCACGCTCAACGAGGTGGTGAGTGGCTTGGCTGGTTCTGGGACAATACTGGGCGTGATGCCAGCGGGGACAATGAATGTGTTTGCACGGGAGATGGGGATTCCCTCGGATTCACTTGAGCGGGCGTTTGAAATCATCGAGCAAGGATTTGTAAAAGATGTGGATTTGTTTGAGGCAAATGGATCGCCGTTTGTGCAGATGGCAGGGGTGGGATTTGATGCACATGTGATCGAGGAGACGACTTGGGAGTCGAAAAAAATGCTAGGGCCACTCGCTTACTTACTCGCTGCGGTTCGGGTGCTAGGTGAGAAGCCGCCTGAAATGGAAGTGATTTGTGCAGATGGGAGGCGTGAAAAAGGAGTGGCTGTGCTGGCAGGGAATGGCTCGCTCTATGGCGGGCCATTTAAGGTTTTCCGAAATGCCAGCAACCATGATTCCAAGCTAGATGTGCTCATTTATAAAGAAGCTGGATATCGCATTGTGTTAGATTCACTGCGTGGGCTGGCTACGGGTGGCATCGATTTACTAGCATCCACGAGTTATCTGCAGACGGAGGAATTTACCGTGCATGCGGAGCGCGAAGTGCCTGTGGAGGTGGACGGAGAATTGCTTGGGCGTTTTTCAAAGGTGCATTTTGTAGAGACGCCGAATCGCCTGCGCGTGCTGGCTCCGGAAGCAGCGATGATCGGCGGATTTGCAGATGCCATGCGCTCGATACTGCAATGGCCGCGACGGGTGGCTGAAGTCTCAACAGCCAAGCGAGTATGAAGCCAAGCAGGAAGTGGCAGTTGTCTCGCTGGGTATGGCTATTGCTGAGAGTGCTTTTAGGCATTGCTGTGATTTTTACCCTGCTAGTGCTGTGGGCAAATGTATC
The DNA here is from genome assembly GCA_043763755.1 of Akkermansiaceae bacterium. Lineage (GTDB taxonomy): Bacteria > Verrucomicrobiota > Verrucomicrobiia > Verrucomicrobiales > Akkermansiaceae > Luteolibacter. The sequence continues at coordinate 1,669 of JAYULG010000231.1, forward strand.
CGCAGTATGGGCCTCGCGAGGGCGCTTGTTTGATGAAATTGCCGAGGTGCCAAAACTCCATGTAGGCCTCGTATTCGGTACCACAGATCGTGTGAACGGGCGGGAAAATTTGTATTTTCGGTATCGGATCGATGCCGCAGTGGAGGCATGGAATGCAGGGAAAATTGAGACGCTCATCGTCTCGGGGGATAATCGCAGCCGCTTTTATAACGAGCCTGAGAAGATGAAAGAAGCATTGGTGAAGCAAGGGATTCCTGCTGGGCGAATCGTCTGCGATTATGCGGGGCTTAGGACGTTTGATTCGGTGGTGCGGGCGAAAGAAATCTTCGGGGTGAAATCCATGCTCGTGATCAGTCAGCGCTTCCAAAATGAAAGAGCCATCTACATTGCGAGGGCGAATCAAATCGATACGTACGGCTACAATGCGCGAGACGTAAACACTCAAGCTGGACTAAAAACCAAGATCCGCGAAGTAGGTGCGCGGGTGAAAATGTGGCTCGACGTGAATTTTCTCGATACCCGCCCTAAGCACTTAGGAGAGCGAGAAACACTGCCGCCCTAAGCTCTAGGCAGTGGTACCTTGTAGGATTCGCCACCCTTGCCGCAGGTAGGTGAGCATCGACCACACGGTGAAAACTGTGGCGATAAGGCAAGGATAGACGGGTGATATATCCACTACCTTTAGCATCACCCAGCCGATGGCAAACATCTGGGTGGCCGTGCAAATTTTGCCAGACCAATGAGGGGCAAATTTCACTTCACGATGATTTTTCCAAAGAATCTTGATGCCGCCGAGGATGATGCAGTCTCGCAGGATGACGACGGCCGCGAACCAGATGGGAAGGCCCCAACCGTCTTTCCCCCAATCGACTAGACTCAGCGTAATCACTCCCGTAAGCAGCAGCGCCTTGTCTGCGATGGGATCGATGAAGGCGCCGAATTTCGAAATTTGATCGAAATTGCGGGCAATCCAGCCATCCACGCCATCACTCGCAGCAGCCGCGATGAAGATGCCAAGCGCCCACCAACGAAGTGGCTCGTGTGGCTGGCCGCTCGCTACAGTCTGCCCATACCAGATCGCAAGCCATGCATAAATAGGCACAAGGCAAATGCGCCCGATGGAGATTTTACTAGCAAACGTCACCCGCTATTTCTAGCAGCCTGCGCGGCAATACGAAACTTGAAATTTCACCAATTTCACAGAATCAATACACCGGAGCGTTGGAGCTGCCACCTTCTGAGCCGCCGTCTGCCCCTTGCATCTTATCGCGCGTCCAATTGACTCCTTGCTTGGTGTCCCGGTAGAGACCGATGCAGGTGTTGCATGAATTGAGTGAAATGATGGTGAGGATCACGGCGAGAATTTTCATGCGCCTCTGGTAGGTTTCTGCGCGATTCAATGAAAGTATAAAATAAGGATACGTTAAATAAATTTACCCATATTTTATTCCGCGTATGTCGTCGGCGGAAAGTCACTTCGCATCAAATACAAGTCGGAAGCCGATATCCGCCCGGCTGAGCGAGCGATCTGCGGTCCACTCGCGGGTGAGAGCGTTACTACTAGGCTTCAAGTATGAGCCGCCCATGAGGACCCACAGGCGTTCGCCGAGGGGATTTGCGGGATTTGCACTTTGGCTGTTGGTCCATTCTGAAACGGAACCCGCCATCGCCAGCAGGCCAGTGGGAGTGCGATCCACGACTTCCGAATTCACAGGAGCCCAACCGCTAGGGATCAGTCCGCGCGGTTGGCGCATTTCATGACTCAGTGCGGCAAACCATTCCTCTTGGGTGGGTAGCCTGCCTTCTTGCCATTCTGCGTAGGCAGCGGCATCCCACCAATCGATGCCGATAACGGGAGAATCGAGAGTCACAGGCTTGCCTTGCCACTGGCCGTTTGTTTTTGCGGCGGCAAGTAGAGGCTCCCAAGTTGCGGGCTGGTGAGAGATTTTTTCCACTGGCTGGGCCGCGTGATCGAATGTGCGGTGGCGCTCGCTTTTGGCGAGCATGGCGAGCAGATCAAGAAACTCTGCATACTCGCCAATGGTGACTTCATGGGCCGCGATCTGGAAGGCAGGCAAAGATCCTGTAGCTCCATCTGGCGTGGGATACTCACCCGCTGGAATAACGATGGCCTGAGGCAAAATGGCGCGGACGATGGGTTGCGGCTTGGATGGCCGAAGGTAAATGGCGCTAGCAGCGATACCCGCGATCATAAGGCCAGTGACGATGGCGATGAAAGTAAACTTATTTTTCCCAGCGCCGCTGGAGACCGGCTGGGTGGCCGGGGAAGGTGGTAATGGCTCAGCGAGTTGCTGCTCGATCTGCTCACAGCACTCGCGGATCTGGGTCCACGTCACTGGGGCATCTAGGTTCTCGCCACGCATCCAACTGAGGAGTGTGAGGAAGCGGGTGCTCCCTGGTTTTTCCTGAGCGACCAAGGGCACTAGTGCGGTGCCGAGATAAATGATGTCATCTTGGGATCGCCGTGCATCGCGCGGACCGGCAAGGGCGAGGTTTTTCAGCCGAATCACGCCATGGTCATCCACATGCACGGCATCCAGATCCAGGTGGGAGGTGGCATGATTGAGCGCTTCATGTTGGAGATTTGCATCACAGATTCTGCGCAAAATATGGGCCAAGCGCGCAGGGAGAAAATTTTCACCCGTGCGCAACTTTGCATCCAGAGTGCTACCGGGGAGCAGCTCAAGCGCGCAAAAACAAAGGCCCGGCTCGGAAATGGCTTCATAGACAGAGGCGATTAGCGGGTGGTCCACGGCTGCCTTTGCCCTCACATCTGCTAAAAAATCACTCTGCTGGCTTGCGTCTTTGAGCTCTTCCACCAGCACCTTCCGCGCGACTGATACTTGCTCGGCTAGCCATGTGCGGGTCGTTTCATTTTCAAGCAACAGCTCCTTCAGATGATATTCCCCGAGGTGGCGATTGGTAGAAAAAGAATTCATACAAAATAACAGATGCAGTGGGCATCATTGAGTGGGACGCGGCGGTAAAACAAGAGGAAGATTAGGGTCAAAATCAAGCGGCATGGTATTTTGGAAATCCGGTAGCATCGAGTCTATAGGTGAGGTGGAGGGCGCTTGAGCAGTGCGGGCAGCAAGGTCGCGCGGCCATGCTTGCACGTCTAGGACCTCGCCCTTGTAGAGAAGAGATACCACTTGCCCATAATAAGTTCTTTCACCGAAAAGATGCGCGGTCGCCTGATCTTGTGCGGGAATCTGATAGCTCATTTGCAAGACTTCTTCATCTCCATTCCAATCAAAAGGTAAGGTCACCCACTGTTCGGTCACCCAAGATTTATCTTCGAGTTGAAGGATTTCACCTTTTGGAGTTTTGTTAAAAAAAACGACGGACACGGAAATTTCCCCAACGTCGATCTCTGCTTCAGGCGCCTTCTGCACTGGGATGGTGAGGACTACTTTTTGGCCGTCGTCAGCTTGTGGATTGTTAAAAATCCGGACTCGGCTGAGTGCAAGTTTCCCAAGCATACCCTCGGGTTCTTGGAAGCCATCACGTAGCTTCGCACCCGCGAGCTCGAAAAGACTACCTGCAATAGTGGCTCCCATTTGGAAGACTTTTTCATAGTGGATGGCAGCCATATCATAGACCCCCATCGCTTCATGGATCAGCCCTAGTTCGTAATGCACATTTGGATCATTCGGCGAGCGGGAACTTGCTTCTTCCAGCTTCATCACTGCCGCTCCCATATCGCCCTTCACGCGGGCTTGCTTCGCCTCTTTCACCAAGCGCTCCGAGACCGGGTCATCGATTTTCGGGGTAAGCACTGGGCTAGACACCACCGCCGGAGCTGGAAATGAAGCCGCAGGCAAAGGAGCAGGCGGCCTTGAAACAACCGGTGCCTCCACTTGGACGGGCGCTCCCACCACTGCGGGCGCAGGCACTCGTATGATCACCGTTTTCGGCACCTCCTTTTCGATGTAGCGCACTTTCTGAGATTCCTCAAAACGGGTCGCAAGCGCCATTCCAGCGATGAGAAGCTGGCTGAAGGCTATCAAGCACAACACCCAGCATGAGATGGCAAAAACAGGCGTCTTCGATCTCACGGCATCATTGACAGGTTTTTCCAACACGCCATGACGGTGCTGAGTCCAAGGACGATTGTCAATCGGTGCCGTCTTGCACTTAATCGATAAAAGCGAAATTTAAATCCAAACCGAGAAATCGGTGATGCACCTCCGTATTGATGCCGCACATGAAAATTTCCATCGCCCGCCTCGCCATTATATTACTCATCACCTGCTACGGCCTTGTTTGCGCAAAAGAGCGTCCCCCATTCCAGCCATTGCCCATTTTGCCCGGTGGCGAAATTCTGCCCTTATACCCACCAGACTCGCGATTTTTAAAGACCCCTCATCTCCATGAAGCAGAACAATACAACACAGCAACTGGGAACGACAAAGGCCCGATTACCAATGTAATCAACATTCACAACCCCTCCATTGAGATCCACCTCGTGGGGAAAGACACCGTCAACACTGGGACTGCCGTGATCCTTGCTCCCGGAGGTGGTCATCAGATTCTTTGGGTGGGGCCAGAAGGGGCAGAATACGTTCCTTTTTTTGCAAAACTCGGAGTCTCTACCATCATCTTGCGCAACCGCCTGCGCGTGGATGGCTATGACTCTACTACAGATGCCGTAAATGATGCGCTGCAGGCCATCCGCCTTGTAAGATCACGCGCAGCACAGTGGAGTCTTGATCCTAATCGCATCGGCATCATTGGCTTCTCCGCAGGCGCAGAACTCTCAGCACCCGCCGCTTTGCTTTTCGAAGAGTTTGGGAAAAACAAAGATGGCCTGGCCAATCCACTGGCAAAAATTTCAGCTCGCCCAGATTTCGTAGGAGTGATCTACCCGGGTCCCACGCCATTCACTAAAAACCCAAGCACCGCGATCCCACCGAACATGCCCCCAAGCTTCATCGCGTGCGCAGGTGCGGGCGACCAAGTCCACGCACTGTGGGCCACCGATTACTTCACACCCCTCCTCAAGGCCGGAATACCGAATCTTGAAATGCACATCTATGGTCGCGGCACTCATGGAGTGAGCGCCACTGATCGGGAAACTATTCCCTATGGTAAATGGCGCGAGCGCTACGTGGAGTGGTTCAGAGATCTCGGATTTCTAGATCCTGCAGGCACTAAAACCAAAGCAGCTATAGAAATAGAAGAGTATATAAAGGCACGCAGTCTCAAAAATAAGTAAGTTCTGGAGTGCTACTACACTTTTCCGCGTTGAGAGCGGCTAATCCCCAATGTAAGCGGGCACTTTAGCAAGACGCAGCCACCCAAATACAACTGCCTTGTGAACAGCATTTGCGAAACGGAGAGGATCGAAAGCCACCCGCTCATATGACTTGTTTTCCAAACCGAACTAATGCGTAATTCCTGTAATTCCTTAACAAAAATGAAACAATAACTCCGCTCCGCACTTCTTGCTTCTACTGGTCTTCTTAGCTGCTTGCTCGCAAGCTGTGCTGGCAGCATGGACACTGCCGATCTCTTACCCGCAAACGCAACTGCAAGCCACCACACCGGCCAGGCGGTAAGTGCTATCGTCAGCGGCGGCAGCGCACGCAGCTCCATCATGGCAAATGTGAGCAATGAGGATTTCAAGCAAGCTCTTGAATCTTCCCTCGTGAAAAGCGGACTCTTCACACGCGTGGGCAGCGGCGGTTATCAGATCGAAGCTGTCATCATTTCCGTGGAGCAGCCACTCGTCGGCATCAGCATGCGGGTAAATATGGAAGTGAGTTATGCGGTAAGACGCAGTGGCTCATCCATCTGGCGCAAGAGCATCAAATCCACCTACAATGCGCCACTTGGCGAAGCATTCGTCGGAGCCGTGCGTGTGCGAAAGGCTACAGAGGGAGCAGCCCGTGAGAATATCGCTTCGTTGATCAAAGCGCTGGATGAGAAGATGCTCTGAAGCTGTAGCCGCACCGTCTCTGCACGGTGAGATTCTTGACTTAGCTGTTAGAGAGTCGCAGGCTCATTCCATGAACAAAATCCACCTACTTTTCATTGGCTTCGCCTTTCTAACCGCCTGCGCACCGAAACAAAGCCCTGCTGATCTGGAGTGGGCGAAGACCAAGGCAGTCGAATCCAATAAGACCGCACTCAATGCTCAAGGCGACCTAGTTTTGAAGGACATCCCACCACTGCCTAATGGGAAACAAATCCAAGCTAAAGAACCCACGTTTCGCAGCCGGACACTGGCTCTGCGGGATGGCCTGTGGAAGGTGAGCTTCGAGAGCGATGAAATCAAGATCGACACGGGTAAACAGCGTAAGTTCACGCTGCCGATGGACTGGTATCCGGAGGAAGGCGGCGCAGATGCCGCATTTTGTTCTGCCATTTCGAGCAATTCCACAACGTGGATCATCCTGTCGGGATCGAGTGATTACATGACGGAACAAACGCGCATTCGCTTTGAGAAAGGTCTAATGAAAGAGGTAATTAAATACCGGTTGCCTAGCGCACTCGGTGAGGCCGTCCCCGCTACCGATCAAATCAAATCTGCTAGTTTTTAGTGCCTGTCTCGGCAGGTTTAAAATCATCGAATGAAAGAGTCTAACAGGGATGAGTTATATGTCCGCCGCTCGAATCAGAGGTGCGATTTGTGGAATTTAAAAAAATCTTGAAAAGAGTGAGATCGGTGTGTAGCTGACGGCGTTCTAACAAACGCAGAAAAGTTGGTCAGCGACGCCGCAGTAGCTCTTTCGGATTGTCCGTTCTTCTTTGCCCTCCTCAACATCCCCTCATTTCTAAATAACCAACCATGCAAAAGTTGCGCTCCTCCCAGATCTTGATTCCTCTCGTCTTTTTTAGCGGCTCCTTCTCTGCGTTCGCAGATAACGTGCCGCTTACCTTTCTCACCCAGACCAGTGCAGTGCCTCCGGGCCGTGCTGACAACTACCGCTTAGATGGCATCTACCCACCGATTGTCGGGCGAAATGGTGCGATCGCTTTCCAAGCTCTTGTTACGTATATACCCCTCAACACTCCCTTAAATCCGCCGCCACGGCTTAACGGAACCCCAATGTTCTACATCGGACCGCCACAGAATCTCGTTTGGTCAAATGCGACGCAGATCCCCGTGACCACTCCAGCGAATACGACCCACCGTGTGCTGACCATCCCTACCATCAACACAAGTGGTCAATTTTTCGGGCGAATGATCTACACCACTGGATTGCCAAATAGCTCCACTCAGACCGATTACGGCTTTTCCACTGGGCCGAATACTGCAACAGCGCTAAGCGTTTATCGTCAAAATATTCCGCCCGTGGAGTTCCCAAGCTACACATTGTTTCCACTCAACGACGAGCCCGGTGAGTATAATCTCAATGATGGCGGGCAAGTGACTTTTCTGTGTTTGATTGCTTTATTGGGTCAAGACACTACTGCGGGCATCTTCACCAAAACACCAACAGGGGCTCTGACCCAAGTGGCTAGAACATCCCAGCCAGCGACTGCAACAATACCATCCTTCCGCTTCCTAGGGGAACCAGCCACGACTGACAACGGGACGATCATCTTTGCAGCGACCACACCGACCGATCCCTATTACACCATTTGGTCGAGAAGCCCAGCCGGGGCGCTAGTGCCGCTTGCAAAGCGTGGCCAACCCGCACCTACATCCACGCCGAACGAAGTTTTCAATAGTCCTTTTGGGCGCTTCCAACCCGCAGTCTCGGCAAATGGCACGACGGCATTTGCAGCGACTTACGGTGCGCCGGGGCAGCCGGACAAGCATGGCATTTTCATAGGCACGCCGGGGAATTTGAGTCAGATCATACTCCCAACCTTGGCTCCAGGGATGAGTTATACTACCTTTGCAGAACCAACTGCGGACAATATCCGTCTCAACGACAATGGGACTATCATTTTCAAAACGACCTCTTTCGGATTCATCAATGGCTCGTTTATCAACGGCGGAGCAATCGTCGCTCGCTACCAAGGAGTCATTTCGCAAGCGGTTCGTTACGGTGATCAAGCCCCCGGCACGCCTGCTGGGGTGACGTTCATCGATTTTGATCGCTATGAGATCCTATTAAACAATCGCGATGAAATCATCTTCCGGGCAAAAGTGCAGGGACCGGGAGTGATCTCTGGTAGAAATGAATCCGGATATTGGACCACCAATCTGGCAACGGGGGTTACACGGCTCATCATAAGGGACTCGAATACCGTCGCAACAGGGCCGGGAACGACCGCCACGGCTCGAATCAATTTTTTTGAAAGTCTTGATGGCACCGGACGTTTCCTCCCACGCGGTGGTGGCAGCGGTGGCCAGTTTTCTGATACCGGCCGCTTCGTCTTCAAGGTGCGCTACCAGTCTACTGGGTCTCCAGTGCCAGACGCCGGCTTCGGACTTTATTCTGCAGACCTGACTAGCACCCCATTGTCGGGCCTCGCGCAGTGGCGCTTGACAAACTTCGGCTCAGCCGAGAATTCCGGCCCCGGAGCCGATTTGGCGGTTCCCGGCCCAGATGCCTTGCCGAACCTTGTGCGTTATGCGCTAGGCCTACAAGCAGGTGAAAATGGTGCCACGGACGGGACGGCTCCACGTGTCGCACTTCAGGCGAGCGGAGGAACCACCTATCCAGTTATCAGCTTTATTTTTGACCCAGCAGCCACAGGCGTGAGGCTGACAGTGTCGATAGGGAACGATCTTGCACCGACATCATGGCAGCAAGGTAATGTCTATAGTGGCACCACGCCGAGTCCTACGAATCCAATTTCCACCGAACTGACTCGGACTACTCTGCCTGATGGCCGGATAGCGATCACCGTCCGGGGAAACACCGCTGCTACAGCAGAGACTCGCCAGTTTATTCGTTTATCGGCGGTGAGTGTCGCTCCGTAACACCATTTTAAACGGTCATTCCAAAGGCTGAGCAGTCACTTTACCAAGGCGCAGCCACCCGGGTGCGGCATCTTCCTGATCAGCATTTGCAAAACTCAGCAGCTTGCCATTTTTAAGCGGGTTGATCACCCGAAGGGCAAGTGTGTGATTATTTAGTTCTGTCTCAAAAGGAAGTTCTACATTCCACACGCGGGCGGGTGCTCCCGGCAATAAGCCCGTGAGTTTCCAATCGACAGCCCAGCGCTGCGCCACATTGCCCGCTGAGTCGAGGGCCGCCAGCTCAAGAGCCCAATCTTGATAGAATGGCGCCACTCCTTGATTTAGCAGCGTGAGACGCACATTTAAGCTGCCATCATCACGAGTGATATCAGCAGTAGAGATATAGAAATCGTACCCCATCTGTAGCACATGTGAGATCGCGCGATCTCGGCGCACAGCATTCAGTGGCACTTGGAAAATCCCACTTTCCATAAGCCATGTAACATGGGATTGCCGCACGCAGGTCATGAAATCCTGCGCTTTTTCATGTTCCGGGTCTGAGTCATGGATCTGCCCCCATAGTTCCGGCCGCACTTCACCTCCTATGGGACGTAATCGCCATTTGTTGAGTGCGCCGTCACCCGCCGCTTTTAGGCTTGGAATGAAATACCAGCTATCATCTTTTCTGCCGGTGTCCAAAGTGGCCCAAGCAAAGGAATCATCATGATAGCCGAATGGGCGGTCTGCATTTTTGGCAAACCCTGATTCTTCTTCACCCGCCGGATATCGCAATAGTATAGGTGTCTTTTTAAATGCTTTTTCATAGGCATCTAGCACCCGTTTCTGAGTATGAGTGGATGCAAATAAATCGCCTCGCGGGTAGGTGTGCCACTCGCCCCATGAGCCGAGCAACCCTGCCGTGATGTAGCCGATGCGCACATCACCATCGTAACGTTCCCCCAGAGCAGAGATAAATTTTTCCAACGCTACAATGAGGCGCTCATCTTCGTAATCAGGGCAAAAACATAGATTTTGTGGCGCTTTCTCATCAGGATTCTCCCATTCTGTTACTTTGACTCCTTGATCATGCAGAAATTCCGGCAGCCCCGATTTCTGCCCGGGATACTCCAACCAAATGCGGAAAATAGTGTGATTCCCCCGCGAGGCAATTCCATTTAATAACTTCTCAAGTGGCTGCCAATCATAACTCTCTGGCCCCACCATCACGCCCGCAAGAGGCAGATAATTGAACTCCATGCTATGGGGGAAACAACCCGGCTCAGGGCCTGCGTAGGGCACAAATCCTTTCAGCGGATTATCTGCTGGGGATGGACCCGGCGCAAGCGGCACGGGAGCAGCTAATGCAAGCAACGACCATGAACAAAGGAATACGATTTGTGGTGCTAAACAAGGAATGCGCATAAGTGAGTGGAGGTCATTTCCCTTTACGGCATCGGTCGCTACAATACTTCACTTCCTCCCAGACTTTTTCCCATTTTTTCCGCCAAGTGAATGGCTTGCCGCATCTCACACAAATTTTTTCCGGTAAGTGTTGCTTCTTCACATCTTTCATTTTCAGTCAGTTTGAGGTTAATGTTAGAAATTCTGCGCACACATAGAATTGCATAGTTCTACTAAAT
>JAYULG010000232.1:0-3373 GCA_043763755.1 Akkermansiaceae bacterium
GACGACAACTCCGGATTTGAAGCTCCAGATCGCAGTCCTACCCGAGTCATCAGCGGCCTTGATGGACCTTGAAAAGATGACTTGGTTCCTAGACACGAACATCGTGATCTTCTGCCTGCGGGGAAAATCCCCGACCGCCATGAGGAAAATCATGGATACTCCGGCAGCCGCCATCAAAATCCCCTTTCAGGTAGAAGCGCAATTGCTCGTTGACCGCTAGACGCCGAGCAGGTATAGACCAGCTATGACAACGACATTATTTACAAATGGTCGCTCGCAGGCGGTGAGAATCCCCAAAGAACTGAGGTTCGAAGGCCGGGAAGTCTCCATTCGCCGTCTTGGCGATGGCGTGCTGTTGGTGCCAGTCAAGGCCTCCACCTGGCCGGAAGGATTCTTCGAGAACATCCGCATTGATGACGCCAATTTCACCCGGCCAGATCAAGGAGAACTCCCACACATCGTGGAATTCACCCGATGACCTACCTCTTGGACACCAACGTCTGCATCGCCGCCATGCGTGGCAATCCCAAGGTCATACAGGGACTTGCCGCCCACAGTCCCGAGGATTGCGCGGTGTCGATGGTGAGCGTCTTCGAGTTGTTCGCCGGAGTCTTCCGTTGTAATGACCCGGAGAGCGAGGGGCAAAAAGTCTCCACTTTTCTGGAACCGTTCCACCTCTTGCCCTTCGATTGGGACGCCGCCATGAAGACGGCGGAAATCCGCTTCCAGCTTGAGAAAGTCGGCACCAAGATCGGCCCCTACGACTTACAACTCAGCGGCCAAGCTCTCTCGCTTGATCTGACGCTCGTCACCCACAACACCCGTGAATTCAAACGCGTCACCGGCTTGCGGATTGAAGATTGGGAGGTCGAAGAGCCACCGCCATGAAAAAGAAACCGCAATTCATCCCGCTGCTCAACTTCTTCGCTGAGACCCTTCGCGAAACGCTTGAGGAATCGGACCTGTCCCAAGCGGAGATCGCCCGCCGCTGCGGCACTCCCGCGCCCCACCTCACCCAGATGAAACAAGGCAAACGCCGCTGCACCCCTGAAAAACGATCTACGCCTGAGCGCCTTCTTCGCATCACCCCCGGCATGTGGATGAACCTCCAACTCGACTACGAATTCATGCGCGCCGACCGCGAAAAAGGCGAAGCCATCCGCAAGGAAGTGCAACCCTGCGCGGCGTGAAATGCTGGAAATGATGAAGGGCGTTACCTGACACGAAAATAAGCAGTCGTTACGCCAGACCTCCTGCAACAAAGTTTTCGGGGAAAAGCTCAAGAACCTCGCCTCAGTTGACCCCTTCCATGAAGCAATCGAGGAATTCGTCATTGACGCCACTGAGCTTCCTTCTTTGGCAGAGGGAATATAGTTCCTCGATGGCGGAGTAAGGGAAGAATTTGGCTTTGAGAGATCCGTACTGGGGACGTGCGATTTCCTTCAGGACCTTTTCGCGGTCCTCGTCCGGCGCAGCGATTACCCATCTGGTAGGGAACGAAGGAAGATACTTCTGGAAATTTTGCATCCGGGTCAGCCTGCTAAGAACTCCAGTCGAGTGTTCGATCTCGATAACCGCCGGCATACAGAGACCGTTTCGGAACCACACACAGTCGATAAGCTTCGCAGCCTTCACCGCCTCCTCGAAGTTGGAGATCAGTTTCTCTTGGTTTAAATCCTCAATGACACCCTCCATCTCTCCGATCGGAACATCCTTGTAGAGGATGGAATGGTCGTTTCTCGCGATGTGTGTACGGAATCCAGGCTGTCTGCCGATCAGAAGTAGCGCGACCTGAATCTGCGCATGTCGCCGCCTGATTCCTATGTCCAAACCCTGATCGGATGCCTCCGGTAGAGTCAGTGTGTCATAGATCGCCGAAACGGAGGGAATTTCAGAGATGACTACCGAGGTGTCGAAGGTTTGGATCACTCCATTCTTGTGGTGAGTGTCAGGTCGCCAGATCAGATGCTTGTGCCCTTTCTTGATTAGGGAACCCTCGCCAACCCTCTCCACTCGTCCGGGATAGCAGACGAAAAACTCCGGAGTATGGGCGAGCAAGACCTCAAGGGCGGATCGGGTATTATAGCTCGCCCCAAGCACGCGATCAAAGTTGATGGGAACACCGGGGGAGAAGGCGTTGGCTATCCTCCAGAGCATTGGCACGGAGATCGTTTCTGTCTTCTTCGTCACAGAGCCATTCTTCGCGACACTGTGACGGAGAATCGTGATTGGCCCTTCCGGTTTCTGGATGTGCGCGACTTCGATTTTAGTTTTGGCCGTGGAGATATAATCAAATCTCGTATTCTTTGGCAAAGAAGCGATTGCTTTAACGAGGTTTGAAGCGGTTAGTTTCAGTGTCATGGCTTCTTATCGATGAATTCACGGATCATTTCCGCAAGGCCCTTAGCCGCGAGAAAGGGCACGCCATTCCCAATGGTCTTGAACATTGCCGAGAGAGTCATGCCCGGTGGCAAGACGTATTCCTTGGGCAAACTTTGGAGCGCTAGTGCCTCGGCCACGGTAATACGTCTGGGTAGCGTGGGGTGAAGATGAACTTCGTTGTTTCCATAGCAAGCCGTCGGCGAATAACGGTAACGATGTAGCCGCTTGTATGACTTTCTGGTGTCATCGCCCTCCTTGACGGTCTTGAACCTAACCAGTCCTTGACGCGGTGTGAAGCAGTGGGCGGCGTTGGGGTGGTTTATCACGTCGTTCTTCTCGAACCAATACTTCACGGTGAGTGCCAGCGGAACATCCGGTGCTTCAGTCTTAGCTCCAAACTCATTCTGCTTTGGCCATGCGTGCGCGAAGATGTCCGATCTCTCAGCTGTGAGGTGTTGCTTCCAAGGAATAACGCCATCAGCCAGCATTGCGCCCGCCTTAACAGCCTTCCCTTTTGAGGCCTTACTCCTGAAACCGATCATGATGATACGATCCCTGTCCTGCGGTGCCCCATACTCAATAGAATTGATCAGTCTCTCGCTGACCGAATAGCCGTTGTCCATGGCCATTTTCTTCATTTCTTCATAGAATTCGCGGTGTTTTTTGGTGCGCCAAAGCCCCTTCACGTTCTCGAACAGAAACCAATCAGGCTTCTGCTGCATGATGAGCTCAAAGTAGGATTTCGTGAGTTGCCCCCTCTCACCCTTGCGGCCCTTATTCTTGCCTCCGACAGAAAAATCAGGACAAGGTGGGCCTCCGATGAAACCAATGGAGCCTTTCTTCTGGTATTCGCCGATCAGATTCGTAAGCCAATCCTCCTTCACACCGCCAAGGAGTTCCTCGATTGAGCCTTGGTGATAACCTTCCGTGGGCAGACTGATTCCCATCCGGTTTCTGGAATAATGATGCGCTTCTGTAAATTCGGTGGAAA
>JAYULG010000233.1:0-12125 GCA_043763755.1 Akkermansiaceae bacterium
CGTTCCCGTTTTCAGACTGCGGATATGCACCGCCAAGGGGAAATCCTCGCGGAAATCGCCCATCGCTGCGATGCCGGGAAATTTCCCAAGCTCCACACCCACATCGCCAAGGGGATCACCGCTGCCCACCTGATCCAGGCGCATGCCGCGATGGAGCATTCCACCGCGCGTGGGAAATGGGTGTTAGAAGCTTGAGAAAAACGCGTATTTTCAATGAATCTTTTGCTTTTTTGCCTTTCCCAGAGTGGCCGCCCCCTTTATCCCTCCCCTGCCTGAATGCCTTGCAAGTATTTGGCAAACTACCACTTCTGCGTCTCATGCTTGCCCTCGTCGTCTTTTTGCCAATCCTCGCTTTTGTTGCGTTACTCCTCGGTGCTCCGGCTCGCCTCACTGCCATTGCGGCTGCCACTGCCAATTTGATGCTCGGCCTCTACGCCACGCTCTCGTGGAAGTCCGGCATTTGGGCGTTTTCTGTGCCAGTGCTTGAGAAGCCTGCGCTCAATCTTTCCTTTGGTTTCATCGATGGCATGAGCGTGATCATGGTGCTGCTCTCGGTCATCGTCACACTTGCTGCCGTGCTTTCAGGAAAGGCACCGGAAGGCCGCGAGAAACTTTACTACGGCTCATCCCTCCTCATTTCCGGCGGCGCACTTGGGGCCTTTGCCGCGACCGACTTGTTTTTCTTCTACGCCTTCCATGAGCTCGCATTGGTGCCCACTTTCTTGATGATTGGCATGCTTGGGCGGGGCGATCGCCGGCAGGCTGCATGGCGCATCACGATTTATCTCGGCCTCGGCTCCATCGTCCTGCTAGCGGGACTGGTGTGGCTTGCGAACCAGACTGGTACCTTCGATATCGTGAAAATGATTGCTGCTAAATCCAGCATCGATCCCTCATCTCAGGTGGGCATCGCCGCCCTGCTCATCGTCGGCTTCGGCACGCTCGTCTCGCTTTTCCCATTTCACTCGTGGGCCGCACCAGCATACGCCAGCGCACCCGCACCCATCGCCATGCTCCATGCTGGGGTGTTGAAAAAATTCGGCCTCTACGGGATTCTCCGCCTCGCCATTCCCTTGGTGCCTGAGGGTTTGCAATTCTGGCTCACTCCGCTGCTCGTCCTCCTCTTGGGCAATATCCTCTGGGTCGGCCTTGTGACCATTTCTCAAAAGCGGCTGGATACGTTACTGGCGAATTCTTCTGTCATGCACATGGGCTATATTTTCCTAGCAATTGCCGCGCTCATCGCTGTGCCCAGCAATACCCTCGCATTGCCCGCAGCCGTTGTCCTGATGTTTGCCCACGGGATCTCGATTGCGCTTCTATTTGGGCTGGCGGACCGCATCGAGCGGAATACCGGCACCCTCGACCTCTCCGATCTCGGCGGCCTTGCGAAGTCTGCACCAGGCCTCGCCTTCATTTTTGGCATCGCCGCCATGGCAGCGATCGGCCTGCCGGGACTCGCAAATTTCTCTGGCGAGGTGCTCGTCTTCCTTGCCGCCTTCAAAAACTACCAAGCAGTCAACGGCCTCGGCCCCGTGCAAATCGCCTGTATCATATCCATCTGGGGGGTGGTGATTTCCGCAGTGTATATGCTCCGCGCTTACCGGAATATCTTCCAAGGGCCGTCCGTGAAACTCACTTCCAGTGCTCCAGACATCACCTTCGCAGAGCGCGTGCCAGCCACCTTGCTCATCATCGCGCTATTTGCCGTAGGCCTTTTCCCGAACCTTTTGCTGAGTTTGCTAATATAGGTCTTTTAGGACTTGTAGGACTTATTTTCTATCATTATGCCCGCTTACTACCTTGAAGCATTCACCGTCACACTCGGCATCGTCCTGCTGATGGCGGAAACTTTTTATTCTACCAAAAGCAAAGCATGGCTAGGTCTTACCGCAGCTCTCGGACTCAGCGTGATCCTCGGGCTACTGTGCATCTCCATCGGCCCTGATGCGAAGCCCGATGCCGCATGGGCCAAGTGGCCGCTGTGGAATTTCTATCAATTCGATGGGCTTGCAAAATTCTACAAGGGATTCGCCCTCGTCAGCACCATTCTTGTTCTTTTGATGGCTGTGGATTTCCGTAAAATCCTCGCCCGCTTTACCGAGCATCCACAATCGGAAGCTGGCACTGGCGAATTTTACGCGCTGCCGATTTTCGCCTGTGCTGGCATGATGTGGCTGGCCTCCGCGAAAGATCTCGCAGGTGCCTTCGTCGCCCTCGAACTCGTCACGATCACCTTTTACATCCTCGTCGCCTACATGCGCCGGAACGTGGGCTCACTCGAAGCAGGTGTGAAATACCTCATCCTCGGCGCACTCAGCACTGGCTTCCTCGTCTATGGCATCGCCTGGATTTACGGCACTACGGGCACCATGAATCTCGCGGAAATGGCAAATTTGCAATCCCCCACCTCCAGTCTCACGGGCCTCCTCTTCGGCATTGCACTCGTGCTGGTGGGCCTAGGTTTCAAGATGGGCGCCGTGCCCATGCAAGTGTGGATTCCAGATGTCTATCAAGGTGCCCCTACACCGATCACCGCCTTCCTATCCGTGGCTTCCAAGGCTGCCGGATTCATCCTCACGATCCGTTTTCTCGAGCCATTCCTCGCAAACGAAATGACCCGTGGCCCCGTGCTCACCATCCTCCTCATCCTAGCCTGCGCCACCTTGCTCTTTGGAAATCTAGCCGCCATCCCGCAAACCAATTTCAAGCGCCTGCTTGCCTACTCCTCCATCGCACATGCGGGATTCCTCCTGCTCGCGCTCGCCGCAGGTAAAGGGGCCAACGCAGATCTCAGCTCCGCGAAAGTCGTTTCATTTTACCTCGGCACCTATCTGCTCATGACGCTGGGTGTTTTCTTGATCGTCGCCCAAGTCCGGCTCCAACGTGATGGCGAAATGATTACTGATTTCAATGGCCTTGGGAAAACCAATCCGCAGCTTGCCCTCGCGCTCACCATCTTCCTCGCCGCTCTCGCAGGTGTGCCACTCACCGCTGGCTTCTGGGGTAAGTTTTTTGTTTTCTCTATCGCCGTGGATGCCCAGCTATGGATCGCCATCGTCATTGCCTGCATCTCCGCCGCGGCAGGATTTTATTACTACTTTAAAGTCATCCGCGCCATGTGGTGGTCCCACACGGGCAGTGAGATTCCCATCACTTTGCCAGTTATCAGTAAATACTGCATCGCCACCCTCACGCTTGCCGTGCTCGTCATCGGCATCTGGCCACAGCCGATTTGGGGGCTACTCAAATAGTTTTCTGCGCCTCCCATCTTCCCTACCGCGATGTTGCCCAGTTATTTCACTCTCTCATCGCTGGCTATTTCCGCCGCGATTCCTCTGTCACTCGTATCTTGTGCCATCAAGAGCACCACCACGGGTGTCCAGCACACCTCATTCCTCGCAAATAAGGGAGTAGGAAACACCACTCCCCTTGCCCGCCTGCCATTCCAACATTCATGGCGGGATCCCAAGGTGAAGATCGATCAATACAAGAACATCATCGTCCGTCCCGTGACCCTCAGCTACCTCAAGCCCGGGCAGTGGACGCAAAGCAAAAGCCCGTGGATTCCGAACGAGAGATCCTTTCTTAAAAACTCGGGAAACCTTGCGAAATTTTGGCATAAGGCGCTCAAAAAATCGTTCTCATCGCCAGTCTGTAGCTACTACCTCACCGAAGATGCAAGCCTGCCACAAACCTTGATTCTCGAGGTGGCCCTCACAGAAATCACCTTCGCGCGGCCCGCTCCCAAAGTGGGTGCCACCTCAGTCCCCGCTGGCTCATTATTAGCCCCGATAAACACTCCGCCGCTCGTAGCATTTGAGGCTCGCGTCAAGGATGCCAGCACCGGAAAAATCATCGCCACTGCCTCAGATCTACGCACAGACCGCCTAGCAATCCGGGAAATTACCAAGGCAAACCTCGCCCAAACCAACCGTGAAATTTGCCAGCAATGGTCTGAGCAACTCATGCAAGCTACCAACCGCGAACTCTTCGCAAAGGTCAAAGGCTCGTGGTTTTCTCCTTTTTAGCAATCAGCACCTCCCACCGTCCGCCCGCTGCTCTTGAAACTGATACTTCCAACTCAAATGCGCTGGGTTTATTGGCTCGGCTGGATGGCGTTTGGCGCAGCTTTCCGCACGCTATTTGGCCTGAAATTGGTGGGTGAGGAAAATCTCGTCAGTGAGGGGCCGGTGCTTGTGGCATCGAATCATCAGAGTTTCCTCGATCCGCCATTGATTGGGAATCTGTATAAGACCGAGATGGTCTTCCTCGCTCGAAAGACGCTTTTTGTGGGCTTTTTCAAATGGCTCTACCCGCAGTGGAATGCGATTCCGGTGGACCAGGACAGGCCAGACATGGGGAGTCTCAAAACGATCATCCGAAAGCTGAAAGAAGGTGAGCGCGTGCTAGTATTTCCCGAGGGTGAGCGCACGTTGGATGGCAGCATCGGCCCAGCCGCTCCCGGAATAGGTCTGATCGCTGCAAAATCTGGGGCGGTCATTCAACCCATCCGAATTCGTGGTGCGCGCGAAGCTCTTGCGCGCGGCTCATCCAAGATCCGCTTTGCCCGCATCACCGTTTCCATCGGCAAACCAATTTATCTGACACCTGAAGAACTCAAGGCGAACGATGGGAAAGAAAGCTACGATCGCATCGCAAAACAGATCATGGCTGCTATTGCCGCACTGTAGAAAATCTGGATTCACCTCTACGAAAACACTGCGGCTGAGCGGCATTTTCCGCAGAGTTCTAGATTTGGAAATCTGGAGTGCCGGACGCGAGGTGCAGGCCGCATTCGTATTTCTCACCATCGAAGCGGGATGATTCCGCGTCTTCGGCAGTGGCGGGACGCGTGCTGTGCCAATCCCCCATTGTCGAGTAGCCTTGAGCGGCGAGCGGGTGGCGAGGAATATTGTTTTGATGAAAATAAAGATCCACTTGAGCATCGGCCCAATCGAGAATGGGATAAGCTTTGAGGGTTTTTCTCTGCTGCTCTACAAATGGGCGGTCGCCACGAGTCTTCGATTGAGAACGGCGCAGGCCACTGAGCCAGACATCGGCACCCGTTTCCTTCAGAGCCCGGTTCATCGGCTCGATCTTGGTGAGAAGTCCGTATTGCTCAGCACCATTTTCCCAAAGATTTCCCCATAGTGCCTGCATCCGGGCAGCGGAAACGGTGGGCTGGTAGATGCGTAGATCGAGCTTGAAGGTCGCACTGAGCTCCTCCGCATATTGGTAAGTTTCCGGAAACAAGAATCCGGTATCGATGAAAACTACGGGGATTTTAGGCGCATGTTCATGGATCAAATGAAGCATGATTCCCGCTTGCAGTCCGAAGCTGGTGGTCGCGACAAGGCGTTTCCCCAGCCGACTATAGAGATGCTGGATCCGTTCGCCCGCCCGCTGCGGGGCGAGCGCAGCAGAGAGCGACATGGCATCTAGAGCTGCGGGCGATGCGGCAAGGCCGCTCATGTTTAGTGCTGCCATCTGGAGCGTTGTTAGAGAGATAGAGTCAAACAGCGACGAGTGCTTCGCTTTTGATGTTCTGATGGAAATCCGGGCCTTGGATGGTGGCATTGACGTATCCTGCGCGGATGCAGAAATCACCGAAGCGCTCGTTCTCCAAGCGTTCCTTTGCATAGTGAGTGATGATGGGCGCGAGCAGAAATTTGATCTCATCGCCCTTCACACTTTCCCGATACAGCTTGGACAGGCGTTGGCCAGCGAAGCCGCCACCCAAATAGACATTGTAGCGGCCCGGCGCACGACCGACGAAGCCAATTTCTGCGATGAAAGGTCTGGCACAGCCATTCGGGCAGCCCGTCATGCGGATAGTGATGGCATCGTGGCGGAGTCCGTTTTCCTCGATGGATTCTTCAAGGTCTGTGATGAGATCTGGCAAATAGCGCTCAGCTTCCGCAAGTGAAAGACCACAAGTTGGGAGTGCCACACAGGCCATGGAATTGAGGCGCAGAGCACTTTTTAAATGGCTGTCTTTAATGCCATATTGCTCTAACAAGCGCTCGATCTCTGGGCGTTTTTCCTTTGAAACACCGGCGATGATAAGGTTCTGATTTGCGGTGAGGCGGAAGTCACCATCGTGGATTTTAGCAATCTCACGAAGTCCGCTGCGCATCGGATAGGATGGGGTGTCCAAGACTCGCCCGCCAGAAATGTAGAGCGTGAGATGGGACTTGCCATTTTCATCCTCCACCCAGCCGTAGCGGTCGCCATTGTCTTCAAAAACAAAGTCGCGTGCGGGGCCTAGGTCGTAGCCGAGATACTCGTTGATTTTCGCGAGAATCCATGCCGGGCCGTAATCATCCACGGTGTATTTAAAGCGCGAGTGCTTGCGATCATGGCGATCTCCGAAATCCCGCTGAACGAGCACGACTTTTTCCGCAACATCCACCACTTGGGCAGGCGTGCAGAAACCGATGACATCGGCGATGCGCGGATATGTCGCATCATTGCCGTGAGTGGATCCCATGCCACCGCCTACGGCGATGTTGTAACCCACAAGTTCCCCGGCCTCCACGATGGCGATGAAGGAGAGGCAATTCGCATAGATATCCACATCATTGGAGGGTGGCACGGCGACGGTGATTTTAAACTTCCGCGGGAGGTAAGTTTTACCATAGATCGGCTCGACCTCTTCCTCGCTGGACTCGATTTTTTCACCATCCAGCCAGATCTCATGGTAGGCGCGAGTGTGAGGTGTGAGGTGGGTAGAAATGTCTTGGGCGGCCTTGAGAGCCTGCGCATGAATGTGCGAGAGATTCGGATTCGGATTGCACATCACATTGCGGTTCACATCACCGCATGCGGCGATGGTATCCATGGCGGCTTGATTGATTTCCGCAATGGTCCGCTTGAGATTGGTCTTGATGATACCGTGAAATTGGAACGCTTGGCGGGTAGTCAACTTGATGGTGCCGTTCGCAAACTGGGTGGCGAGGCGATCCGTTTCCAACCATTGCTGGGAAGTGGCGACTCCACCCGGCACGCGGATGCGAATCATGAAGGAAAATGCCTTTTCGAGGCGGTGTTTGCGGCGGTTTGCACGCAAATCACGGTCGTCCTGTTGATACGTTCCGTGGAATTTTAGAAGCTGCTGATCATCCTCGGCCATTGCGCCGGTGGAAAGATCTGCGAGTCCCTCCACGATGGTGCCACGGAGGTAGTTGCTTCGAGTTTTGATGCCTTCGTTTACGGCAAGTTTTTTCTCAGACATGGGAATGAAGTGTGAGTGGTGGAAATTTCAATAAACGTCACGCTGGTAGCGCTTGGACTTTTTGAGTGCTTCTACGTAGGCTTCGGCGGCCTCGCGAGAAACGGCGGCTTGATTTTCGACGATGGAGATGAGTGCTTCGTGCACATCGTGCGCCATCCGGTTTGCATCGCCACAGACGTAGAAGTGGGCGCCTTCTTCTAGCCATGAAAAGAGTTCTTGGGCTTGAGAAATCATGCGATCTTGCACGTAGATTTTCTCAGGTTGGTCCCGGGAAAATGCGACATCGAGGCGAGTGAGCACGCCGTTTTTGAGGTGCTCCTGCCACTCGAGCTGGTAGAGGAAATCATAGGTATAATGCTGATCGCCGAAGAACAGCCAGTTTTTCCCTGAGCTTCCAAGTGCTGCGCGATGCTCTACAAAGGCGCGAAAAGGTGCAACGCCAGTCCCGGGACCCACCATGATGACGGGAGTGGAGCCGTCGGCAGGGAGTCTGAAATTTTTGTTCGGCTGGATGAACACCGGAACATGGTCGCCCGCCTTGACTAAGTCTGCGAGGTAGGTGGAACAAACACCTTTTCGTGAGCGCCCGTGGGCTTGGTAGCGCACCGCGGCGACTGTGAGATGGACCTCATCTGGGTGAGCCAGCGGACTGGAAGAAATTGAATACAGCCGTGGCGGAAGTTTCCTGAAAATGCCGGAAAGGGCTGGAGCGGTGAGGCCATTTGGTGCGAAGTCGAGGATGGCATCCACGATCTCACGACCATCATTATAATCTTTGAGACGGACTTTGGCATCGTCTCCAAGAAGCTCGCGAAGGGTCGCCGAGTCTGCCGCGTCGGCCAGCTTGGTGAGTACGGCGCGGGAAAGAGCGGTGATATCGAAGTCCTCGCGCAAGGCATCTGCAAGTAGCTTGAGGCCCACGTTTTTCACTTCGATCTCCTCGGTGCCTTTCAGCTTAGCAGCTTGGAGGACAGCCTTGATCACGTCTGGCGCATTTACCGGAATCACTGCAAGGGCATCGCCCGGCTCGTAAGATAGCCCAGATGAAGTCAGAGCAAGCTCAAGATGGTGCGTCTCCTTGGCAGAACCTTCACCATTGAGCATGGCCAAATCAATCGCCTCACTAGGAAATGGATTCTTCTTTCCAAATTCCACATTCGTGGCAAGTGGCGCGGCGTAAGAGACAGGATGAATGACTTCACTGGCTGCGGGGGCAAGTGCGACGAGACTTCCGGTGAGCCATGAGACGTAGTTTTCCTCGTAGTCGATATCGCAATCTTGACGAGCGAAGACTCGCTCTGCTCCCAGCGTTTCGAGATGTAAATCGATGTCCTTACCTGTCTGGCAAAATTTCTCGTATGAGGTATCTCCCAAGGCGCAAACGGAGAAACGCATGCCTTTGAGCGCGGTCTTGGAGGCGATGAGTTCGTTGAAAAAAGAAGTAGCCGTTTCGGGTGGTTCGCCGTCGCCCCAAGTGGAAACGATCACGAGCACGTTGGAAAATTTCGCGAGATCTGCGGTGGTGATATCTGCCATGTTTTTCATCACCGCTTGGAAGCCGCGCTTCTTCGCTTCTTTCACGGATCGATCCGCGAGAGACTCAGAGTTTCCAGATTCTGTGCCATAGAGGACGGTGAGCTTCCCAGCAGGCACTGGCGCCGCAGTGTGCGTGGCCCCCGCAGCGAGGTAGCCGCTCAACCATCCACGTTGCATGGGATCCAAGCTTGGAATCAGTAAATCTAGCGTTTTTCGCTGCTCAGTGGTGAATGGTGCGTGCTCTGGAAGCATAATCCTTAGTGAACTACCTTGTTTTGTGAGGTTTCGATCAAAAAGTGCAACATAACCCTCGCCCACGCAATGTTTTTTTGCTTATCCGCTGGGATTTTTCACGCGTTTGAGCCTTTTCCAAACACCCGAAACGGCTAGCGCGTCATGCGATTTTGGCGAGAAATGATGATCGTAGCGATGACTCCACAGGACCCGATAATGAAAAACAAAATGGCGGCGTTAAACTTCAATGTTTCTGCCTCGTCGCCACGAACCGCAAATTCCTTGTCGAGGCTCGGGACTTCTGGATCGGTAAATGGCAGTGGTTTTCTGAGCGCATGGAACACATTACGGCGCTCTTTGTTGCGGTAGTCGTTGCGGAAAATCTCGGCCTCACGGACGAGCAGGTCGATCCTTTCATTCACGAAATACTCAGATGCAGGGCGTGCTTTCACCCCATCCTCGGGCCAAATTTTCATCGTTTCCACCTCGATGCGCGTCCCCGAAAGCGAGATCTGTCTGATCCGAGAAATCAGCGCCGCAGCCTCTTCTTTGTTAGCCGCGCCTGACGCTAGCAGCCGCCTTAGGCCCTCTTTGACCAGATCAAACCGCTCAGCAGTTTTTTCGTCCCCCAGTTTGTTCGAGCTGCGGATGCGGTCGATTTTTTCTTGCAGGCGGATGCGCTCAATTTCGAAGGGATTGCGCGTGGCCTGTGCCACTACCATTGCTTCGTAGGCATAGCGCAGCGGCATGATCACCGAGGGTGCAGGAGTCCCACCTTTTTCACGAATTTCTTCAGCCTTGCTGAACAATCCACGATTCATTTCCCGGTATGGGACGAGCGCCCCCGCGAGCAGCATTTGTGGCACTAACAAGAGCGGCACGGCCGTGAGCGCGGCGCGTTCTGTCTTCACTACCGAGGAAACGACGAGTGCCATCGCAGTGCCTGTCCATGCCGTGAGTGTCATCCAGAACCACAGAGGAACGAGCATCCCATCGATATCCAGAAAGTAGTTTCCCACCACCAGATAGATCAAACATTGGGCCGCGGCGACGAGCGCAAGGGCGACGAATTTTGCAATCACGTATGAACCCGCACCCGGCTGGCAATTTCGCTCCCGCCGTAAAATTGGCCGATCACGTAAAACCTCAGTGGCCGAGTTGGTAAGACCCAGAAACATCGCCACCGTCGCGCTGAGGAATAAATAAGCCGGAATATGCAATGCCGTGGCAAATTGATAAGACCCGGCGGGAGACGAGCGCAGCGTGATGGATACCAGCGCCGCCAGCAATGGTGCCTCCAGACAAGTGCTGTAAATCGTCCCGCGGTTACGCACTTTGGAGAGCAACGAGCGCAAGAAATGGGTGGCAAATACGGCGAGAACCGAGCGAGTTCTCCTCGCAGGTTTAGGCGGCACCGGCGAGCGCTCGCCGTCCCTCGCCTCGCTGGTTTGTGATGAGGCTCCCCCGCCGATCTGGAGCGAGTGCATGAGATCCAAGCTTTCAAATCGTTCTTGCCAGAACGACGGCGGAAATCGTCTTACCGCGCCTGTATTTGAACCTCCACCGATCGCGCTGAGTGGAGTTTCTAACACATCAAACACGAAGTCCGCGCCTAGCGGAGACTTCGCCGTCACGGATGGATGGGAAATAGCCAGCTCCTCACACGCATCTCGGAAATATCCCACCATCGCCGCCGGCGTGCCGAAGTAGCCAAGCCGCCCGCCGCTATCGAGCAACAATACTTTATCAAACAGCCGCAGCACCGGAGCACCGGGCCGATGCAACGAGGCAATGACGATTTTTTCCCTCGCCAGCGAGCGCAAGGTCTCAGCCACGTGCTCGGAGTCCTTCGAAGAGAGTCCAGAAATAGGCTCATCAAATAAAAATACCTCGGCCCGGCTGCCAAGATCCACCCCGAGATTCAGGCGGCTACGTTCACCACCCGAAATAGTTTTTTCCCCCGGAGAACCCACCAAACGCCGCGCGATCGATTGCAGCCCAAGCTCGGCGAGCATGCTATCCACGCGCCGCTCGTGCTCTGCGAGAGAGAGCGCCGGGCGGCGTATCGTCACAGCGTGGCGCAGATGCTCGCGCACGGTGAGCTGCGGATTGAGCGCCTCTTCCTGCGGCATGTGGGCGATGAATGGCACTAGTTGCTCGCGTTTTTCATACAGTGAAACTCCATTGAGCCGCACCTTACCACGCGTGGGTTCTCGTTGGCCGGATAGCACGGCGAGCAGCGTGCTTTTGCCACTGCCACTCGGGCCGATGATGCAAAGCATTTCTCCGCGCTTCACCTCGAAATTGATGTGATCGAGCGCCCGTGAATCCGGACCAAAGTCATGGATCAGATCTTCCACTTTCAGCGTTTCAATCAACGTCCGCTCTTCATCGAGAAAGCCTTCGCTAAAGCGGCAGCGCACCGCTTGGCTGCCGGAAAGCCGGATCAATGAGCCATCCCGCAGTGGCGCGCGATTTTTGATGGGCACGCCATCCACCAAGATCGTCCCGTGACTTTCCCTCACCTCCAACTCACCCTCGGCATGCTGCGCATCGTAGCGGATAAATAGCACCGCCTTGGGCGATAACTTGGGGCCTAACAAAAGATCACCCGCTGAAAGTGCTGAGGCATCGTTTGAGACCAAATACTCCTGCTGGTCCCCCACGAGGCGGAAACGACGGCCTTTCTGAGTCGCCTTCCGCCGTAGCTCATTCACGGATAAACTAAATCCTGCGGCATCGCCCAGCCGCTCGTGATTCCGGCAGGTCACCACATCGCCCTTTTTCAGCGGCCCACGGCTACCTGCGTGCAAATCCGTGTCTTGTAGTGCTTCCACCTCGGCATCGAGGCCGAAGCGCACGCGCAACGCACTCTGCCGTCCCCGCGTCCGCTCGGCGGTGAGGCCTGCTTCGCCTGTTTCTAGATACAGAGTAGGCGCATTCCCCGTGCGCTTCACATCAAGGAAAAACATTAGGTCTTCATAGCTGAGAGTCCATCCGGGCACTACCAATGGCTGCCGCTCGCGCATCCGCAAAAATGACCCTGTTTCCAATGATCTACCATGAATCCACAGTGGGGAAAGCCCGGTGTTCCTCACCAAAATTAAATCCCCCGCCC
>JAYULG010000234.1:0-3346 GCA_043763755.1 Akkermansiaceae bacterium
CGGGAATGACGAGGACAGCACTTGACGCCGTAGCGCCCGGAGGTGGCCGCGCGAGCCTCCGATGTGGACGACACGAACGACGTTCCCGAAGCGCAATTCTTGCCGCGTCGCGACGGGATTCTTCGGGGGGCCGGAGGCATGATGTGAGGCACGAAACACGATGCCGCAGGCCGGGGCGCGGAGCTTCTTCGCGGGTTGGGGGTGGGCGGCGAGCCGGGAGGCGGTGAAGCGGAGCGGAACCGGGGGGGCGGATTCCGCCTCCCGGCTGGCCGTGCGGCATGAGGCGGGCGGAGGATGCGAGTGGAAACGAGCCTAACTTGCGGCTGGCGCGGGAGCTGCATGTCCGTAGGGCACTTGTGACTGCGTCCGGTAATGCTGCCGAGGGTATCCCCCGAGGGAACATCAGAGGGAGGGAGGGACCCGCTTGCGGGAGGCACCCGGACTGGATGCAGCATTACCGCGCGCACGTCATATGTTCCCGCAGGACTAGCAGCTCACGTGATCAGCCGCCAGCGGGATGTTTCGCGGTGCGGAGCGACGATCTTCAGCGATGGAGTTGCTAGAGCAGGGTAATGGGTGGTTTTTTCATCTATATTTTGGCTTCTTAGGCGCTGCAGTTTCGAGATTTCTCGATCCGGCCTTAGGGTTGAGTCGAGAACTCACCACTGCGAAATGTCCTCCCCCGCTAATCATATTCACGTCAAGAATCGCATATGTATCATCTTCGAATCGGACAAAAAAACTTTTAGCAACCTCGTCCTTCCATTGGTTTCCCGGTAGCTCTTTCTTCATCGAATATTCGAATGACCGCTCTTCGTAGCCGGAAGAGGGCGCGATAAAAGCGATCTCATCTAGTCGCTCCTCCAGCCCACCGCTAAGAACTGTCATCTTGAAACGCCAATCGTAATGTCGCTCCGCGTTGGGGATCTTGTTATCAGTCCAACATTGCATTTCAATCACCGTTTTCGAATTTCCGGGATTCAATGCTACGCGGACCGGTGAGCCATCCTTTGCCATAACCAGATCCTTTCCTGGTTGAATGATCAGGGGTTCCAGTTTGCCTGATTTATATAGGGTAAAAACCACAGGATGAGCCTTGTCAGGTTTGTGCACGGTTGGTCCAAAAAGATTCGCATAATTGAATGAATCGGATGAGGAGGGGTCCCCAGCGGCCTCTTCAGGAGGAATATCGGAGCGACGAAGTAGTGAGCGATAATTTTCCTTTGAGACATTAACGGATAAGCTGAGTCCAGAGGAGGTAATGCGAAACTCTCCCTTTGCATCCGTTTTAATTTGCTGACGAGCCGCCCCGCCCCATGGAATATTATTTCCTGAATATTCAACTTCAGCATCAGGAATAGAATTCCCATTCTGATCGACGACTTTCCCATAGAATAAAATTGGAGTTAAATGCGCAGCCGCGAACGCGGCAGCCCCCGGGCTATCTGGCGATTCAGTCTTGCTACTTGTCGGATTTCCTGCTGTTGGAACGCTCGTTGTATTTTGTTTGCTTGAACTGGAACTCTTTTGAAATTCTACAGTTCTTTTGAGCTCTTTCACACCCAAAATTAGGAGTAATATGATACCTCCGATCAATAACCATCGAATTTTTAATTTCATCCTATTGGGGTGCTGTTGTTGGGATTTGGAAGGACACGAACAGCTTCCGCCAGAATTTATAGCTGCTGGTCAAAGACCAGTTCCATTCTGCGCTGTGCTCTTTATCAAAACCAAAACCGTCCATACCAACTTTCGATGAAATAGAACCATTGGTGTTACCAACAGCACCTGCAGCGTCAGAACGAGATTTGACGACGTGTCCCATAGCCTCGGCTAAACTGGTTACATTTCTTCTAGCAGGCAATGCACCGTAGTAAATCTTGTTGCCCGGCGTATCAGCTGGATCATAATAGTATGAAGAAAAGGTGAATGATTCGGGTTTATTTAATGCTTGATTTGCAACCCAAGACGCCAGAGCTTCGTCCTTTGGTAAATAATAGTTAATACGAGTAGTAAGATTATCATTGAATCGGTTCTTTAGCCCGAAAGCAGCAGTTGCCGGATCGCTATCTGTATCTGGAGTTGAGGAAGCGCTTAGTGGCAAATTTGTAATACTCGGATCATAAGACATCGCAGCCATCGCGGCATTGCACATCGCGTAACGATTTACGTTCATGCCCGCTTGAAGTGCTTTCCCGGAGATGACATTTCCCATACTGTGGGCAAGAACATAACGAGAGCTAGGATAGGGCAGGCCATTTACAAATTGGGCAAGTGCGGGACCGCATAACCATGATCGATATTCACTTCGATTGTAAGTCAGCAAACTTGTATTGGGATGCGTGTCATCGCTAAAAGTTGCCCAGCGGAATGTCGCAAATCGTCCTTTGTAGTGAAGCTGCCAGAGCCGCTTAAATGTCATTTCGGACCAGTTTCTCGAATCGCCCTCTGTCATACGCCACCCATGAACGTGGATGATGCACTGTTGTGTCTCATCAGGGTCGGCAACAAACTCAGGGGTATTGTCAGCAGCAGAAGTGATTGCAGGTGGATTTGGACTATCCCATGGGTCGCTGATCTGAGTCGCAGTTAAGCTCGTTCTGCCTCTCGTGTAGAATTGGCGGACATTCATCAACTTAATCCATGGCCCGTCACAAACCACTTCTTGTCCATCTACCTTTAGAACAAGATTGAGTTTTCCTTTGCCTTTAGCCGCTCCTTCGAAAAGAACGTAGGTCGGAGCAGAAGTGATTGGCAATCTATCGATGAATGACTGCGGAAAATACGCCGTTCCGCTGCCACTTACAGTCATGACTTTCTGCGCGGCATTTGTAAAAGTAGCCGCCTGATTCAGGGCCTCGTCTTCATTCACGAAATACTGAACTTGTCCACCGGATTGATCTGATTGGCGGAAAATGTTGACCGCCGGATTTCCGTCAGAAGTGTCGCTCCATTTTAAACCAACCTGAACTTCACCAGCTTTGATCTGACTCCACAGACTGTCAGGCAGTTTGAATGACATCCGCGAAAAATCTTCAAGGTCGCGGACGAAATCAATGAAGCTGTTTTGGTAGTCAGGCGTCACCACAGGAATCCGATCAAGAGTCCCTCCGGTATCATTTCCTTCACCGAAGGTATCGTCGTCGTCATTGATCCAAAATCTGAAAGGTTTTTCGGCGGTGGTTTTGTCTTTTCCATCGAAGGTGATTTCACCATCCCTGTCCGCATCCACCGCTACCTCCACCGGGAGGAGGTTTTCTCCCCTGCTCGGCTGAAAGTCGCCTGCGCGTGCGCGATTTCTCCGGGCCGTTGGCGCGAAGCGCGGGCGGCGTTGGAGTGGGGGCGT
>JAYULG010000235.1:0-3338 GCA_043763755.1 Akkermansiaceae bacterium
TCGTCGCCCTCACAGCGCATTCATTGGTGCACGCTGGGGCTGTATGGATTGTCTCGGGTAGTGTGATCCTTGGGGTGGCAGAACTCTGTCTTCACTGGATCATTGATCTCGGTAAGGGTGAGGGAAAGTTTGGCTACGCAATGGATCAATGCTTTCACCTCGCTTGTAAACTAATCTATGTGATCCTACTTTCGAAAGGTATAGTAGCCTTGTAAGAACTATTATTTCCATCCAGAAGTTATAGATCTGGGTTACGCGGGAACTTGGCGTAGGGTAGCCTTGCACCTTGATATTGCTGTCTATCGGCGCGGATACTCTCGGGTGCTACGAATCCCACAGTGCCCGCTGCGGCAATGATGTCATCTTGATCAATGCCATCGCCACTTACGCCTATCGCGCCGATCATCACACCATTGCGATACAGGGGAAAACCTCCGGGGAAAATCGTGATGCCGTTTGGCAAATTCGGATTCGGCATTGCGAGCGCGGCGGTGGCGCTCAGCACTACTCCATTTAAAGGATTCTTGATGCCTGCGGGGAGTAGTGAAAACTGCTCTTGTAGTTTATAGAAAGGACCCGGTGCAGTATTGGCAATGCCGGGAGGGAAGAATTGCTGGGAAAGAAATCCCACGGTGCGCGATGAAAATGCTCTTCTGTTGTTTGAGAAAAAGACAGCGGTCCGTGCCTTCTGCGCGGCTACATCCCAGCTAAACATTGTCGCATCGGGTGTGCGAATGGTCCCAAGGATGGCTGGTGCGGTGCCTGCCAAAGCGGGATTATTCACCACGGTAATGAAAGTTTGCGCTGCTATGCCACCCGGCACGCGAATGCCCGCACGGGTGATTCTCGCCCTTGCCGAAGCTTGGGATAAAATCAGTGTGACCTCGCTTGCAGTGAGACGGAGCTGGCCGCTGATGAGGCCGCCCAATGGATCGGAAATGATGGGTGCGCGCACTTCGCATGCTTGCCCTCCGAATGAGCCGCTTGGATAGGCGACGGCGGGTGAATTTATGACACTGTAAGGAGGCACCGGCCCGCCGATCGCACCCAGTGGCTGCACAATCCCGAGCCGCGTTTTATGGATGACGTAGGGAATTCGCAGCCCATCGATCGACACATTTGAAGCAAAAATCGTCGTTGTCGGTTTGAAGCCAGTCTGGCCAGCAAGCGCCACATCTTCATCTGGATCATAGAGCTGTGAGCTTTGTTGCTGAATGTCTGCCAGTGCTGCAAAACTGCTGACCGCAGGCGCACGGTTTGGGCCTGCGACACCGACACCGCCAATCAATATCCCAGCGCGGTAGAGCGGCACGCCACCGGGTGATCCCGCAAGACCGGACAGTGGAGCTGCCCCTGCTATCGCCGCGCCATTGCTACCACCTGTGAAGTCTGGGATATAGCCCGAGTGAGGATTCTTAAAACGATTGACGGTCGTGAACGAAAGATTTGAAAAATTCACACCCACGAGCGGGCCATTCGGACGATTTTGCACGCCGGGTGGGAAATTCTGCTGCACGATGAATCCCGCCGTGCGCGAGGTGAACGCATTCTGATTGCTGCTTAGAAAAGCCGCAGTGCCAGCTTTCGTGATTGCATCCTGCACTGCATTGGGATCAGGCATAGCGCCTAAACTCCACACCCCCAGCACGTAGCCCTCTCTGTCCACCACGGCGATGATGGCACTGGGTTCGATCTGCCGCGCACGAGAAATGGCCTGTGTCAAAACGCGGGTCACCTCCACGGATGTCATACTTGAGGCGAACACCGCTGGCACAAGTAGAGCGGATGATAGGCATAAAAACCATTTAACCATAGCGGAGTAAAAGTATATATAAGTCCGCTGGCAAGTTCTATTCTACCGCACTAGCCATGAATGCTTTGCCCAGAAGGAGTTGAGCTCATCCATGCTCCCGTTGAATGCATTGTGCTCCAAGGGCCGATCCATCGTGCCGAAATACTCGGGTGCTCGCCATGGGCCATGATGATAGTGTTTTGAAACGGATCTACCAGACCACTCAACGCCGCCATATTGCCATAGCGCCCACTCATCCCAGATCCCGTAGGCCTTCATCAAGTCTCTAGGCGTTTGAAATCCCGTCTTATGCGAATAGAGCGCAAGCCAATACGGACACTGCCGGATACGCCGCTTCTCGGCGGATGAAGCACTGCTCAATGCCGCACGCAGTTGCCCGCTGTTTTCTAAATAAATCACTGGCAGCACGCCTGTTTTTTCCTCAATGCGATCAATGAATTTTACCAAATCTGCGGGGCTTGATTTCGTATCAAAATCCCCGACTAATAGAATTTTCCGACCCATTGCGATATGCCGCAGCCGGGCCACGTATTGGTCTGCCTGCCATACTGGATCCGCGTTTTTTAATACATAATAGTAAGTCCCCAGCATCATGCCTTCACGATTTGCGGCTTCAATAAAATCTGCACATTTTTCGTCAAGCGTGCGGCCCTTGCCACAGCGCGCGATTAGGCCGCGGAATCCATTGCGGCGCAGTGCCGAAACGTTATTTGAAGAAAAGGATTCACCAGCACGTTGTTTTTCTTTGGGATCGTATGAGGAAACATTCACAATCTTCGGTGCATCGGCTAGGCCCACTCGCCCATAGCTACCGCAGCTCACAAGGAGACATGCTAGAGACACCGCAGGTAAGATAAGTAATTTGCGCATGGCGCATCCAAGGGTGGTTGGAGAGATAGGGCAAGCGATCTCTCTAGGTGATAGGATTGGCCTATGCCATTGCCTCACCTGCGATTCTGCCGGTGGTCCAAGCAGCTTGGAAATTAAAGCCACCCGTCACGCCATCGATATCGAGCACCTCACCGGCAAAATAGATCCCCGGCACTATCTTGCTTTCCATCGTTTTCAGATTCACGTCCTTCAAATGCACTCCACCGCAGGTGACGAATTCATCTTTGTTCAGGCTCTTGCCGCTGACGGTGTAATGGCCATCGATCAGCTCATTGATAAGGCGAAGGGACTCATCTTTCGTAAGGGTGGCCCATGTGCGATCTTCGTCCATCCCAGCGGCTTGGCAAAGTTTCTGCCACAGGCGTTTTGTCACTCCCTCCACGATGCTGTAACGCATCACTTTTCGTGCGCCGTGGGCTTGGCGTTCGTAATCTAACATAGCTGCAATTTGTTCTGCGGTCATGTTTCCAGTCCAGTTCACACGCAACTGAAATTCGTAGCCGCAGTCTGCTAAATCCCGCGCACCCCAAGCGGAAACTTTCAAGGCCGCAGGGCCACTCAGGCCCCAGTGTGTGACGAGCAAGGGACCGCTCGCTTGCCACGCACCTGCCCGCACGGTGGCATGAGGCACCGA
>JAYULG010000236.1:0-3318 GCA_043763755.1 Akkermansiaceae bacterium
ACAGGGTCGGGCGGAGATGTGCACTTGCAAAAACTGGTGTGCCTTGCCCGGGCCGCGGCGCATTTCCCGTTCGAGATCGATCAGGAAGCAAGTGTCGAACAGGTAGCTTTTCACGACCATGGATCGTCAGGGGGGAGATCCTGCCGCTGAGCTAAGTCCAAGTTCCGAATGACCTCTTCGTCCGCCATGGGCATGCCTTGCAGGGCAGTAAGTAAGCTGCTGCAAGTCTTGGTTTCCTGATCCCAATGGGCACGCCGAAGCACCTGTGAAAATGAATCGCGAGGATTGAGTCGAGTCGCATTCAGCTTCTCATATGCAACTAGGTCGATAGAAATGGCCTTGGTAGCCATGCATGGAGCATACTCAGAAGGCGAATGGAGTCAAACTGTGTGCCTTCTTGAGGACATGGCGAGCGGTGACTGCCTTCCGTCAAACTGCGGGCTCACTTAGCAGGATGGACACTCTTTTGATCTCAAGGCATTTCCCTGTCTCCGCTTCCACTTCTACGATTACCCCGCACAACCTAACTGGCCCTTTAGCGATGGGAAAACGGGTGGGCAGGCCAGATTTGAACCGCCACACTACTGATTCCACCGTTCGCCCGAGGACGGAGTCATCCGGGCCGCACATTCCCGCATCCGTCAGGTAACCCGTGCCGCCGTGGAAAATTTTCTCGTCCGCCGTTTGGACATGAGTGTGGGTGCCGACGACGAGAGAAACTTTACCATCCAGCATCCGGCCCATGGCGATTTTTTCGCTCGTCGTCTCCGCGTGGTAGTCTAACACAAGGGTCACAATCCCCTCCCCCCTCAATCGCTCCACTTCTTTTTCCACGGCCAAATATGGATTATCCAATGGCGGCTGGATGAATGACCGGCCTTGGGCTTGGATCACGCCGATTTTACCCTTGGCTGTTTCCAATACTACACTGCCAGCCCCAGGCGTGCCTTCGGGGTAATTGATGGGCCTGAGCAAGCGCGGCTCTGTGGGAAAATAATCGACGATTTCTTGTTGATCCCACACGTGATCACCCGTTGTGATCACCGCCGCACCTGCCCGCAGCAGATCGATGGCGATTTTTGGCGTGATGCCCCTGCCGCCTGCGGAGTTCTCGCCATTGACGATGCAAAAATCCAAGTTTTCGGATTGTTTCAGCAAGGGCAACTGCTCGATCACTGCCTTGCGCCCAGGCTCTCCCACAATATCGCCAAGAAATAAGATTCGAATTGTAAGCATAAAGACAAAGACAGCGCCGTATCGCGCTCGACTCGAAGGCTGCATCATCAAACCACGCGCTACAATCCAATTCACTCCATGAGCCGCTTCCTCAGATTCCATCTACCTATGATTTTAGCAGGCTCGCTTTTGCTTGCTGCCAGCGCTTTTTTCATTTTCAAAAAGTTCCCTCCTTCTGCCGCCCCCACTCCCGCGCCACCGCCCTCCTTCAAGCTCTCCGCCCTTGCGCGGCCTCCTCAGTGGGCTGACTTAGAAATTTTTCAAAACACCATCACCCGAGAGGAATTTGAGCATCTTCTCACCACTTTTTACACCACGGGCGAGGGTTGGCGGCCTTTGATCGAGATCCGTGAAAATGAGGCTGCCATTCTCACGGGTGCACCGCCACCCCACGATGTTTTCACTCTCCGCTTTGCCAGCCAAGGTGCCACCTTGGCCCCACCCCGTCATTGGAAATCTGCGGCAGATCTTTCGCCTACGCCTAGGCATTTGCCACTCGCCGGACTCCATATCGCCATCGATCCCGGCCACATTGGTGGCGAGTGGGCGCAAATGGAAGAACGATGGTTCACCCTCGGCACCGGCTTACCCGTCCAAGAGGGCGACATGACCTTAGAAGTAGCCAAGCTCCTCAGGCCCCGCTTGGAAGCCCTCGGTGCTAGGATTTCTCTCGTCCGCGAGCAAAACCAACCCGTAACGCCACTCCGCCCAGAATCTCTCATCGCCAGCGCACCCACTGCCAGCTCAGAATCCCCCCGGAAACTCGCTGAGCGCTTGTTCTACCGCACTGCAGAAATCCATGCCCGCGCTGAGCTCGTCAATGGCACCCTCAAGCCAGACCTCGTGCTTTGCCTCCACTTCAATGCGGAGGCTTGGGGCGATCCTCACAATCCCACTCTCATCCCACGCACCCATCTCCACTTGCTCATCAATGGCGGCTACAGTGACGAGGAAATTCTACTCGCGGACCAGCGCTTCGCCCTGCTCGAAAAGCTCCTCCAACGCACTCAACGCGAGGAAATCCTCGTTGGCAGCACCATCGCCCAGACATTTTCAGAAATCAGCGGGCTGCCACCTTATCAATACCCACCAGAATCAAAAAACGTCCGCGCCATTTCTGGTCAACCGTTTCTCTGGGCGCGCAATCTCCTCGCGAATCGCCTTTATCACTGCCCGGTCATTTTTATGGAACCTTACGTCATGAATTCCACACTGGATTACGCCCGTATCCAAGCCGGTGCCTATGAGGGCCTGCGAGGATTCGATGGAAAAATGCGCCCGAACATTTTTCTCGAATACGCTGATGCCATGACCACCGGTCTCAAGAATCACTATCTAAAATCCCGCGTCGTCACCGACTGAATTCAAGCAAATTTACTTCTTGCCACACCACTCCGAGTATGGCGAAGTTCAGCCGTTTACTTTGGTAGGCGAGGAATTAAGAGCCCTCTTCAAACAGCGGTCGGCATCGACCGCAACGATGCTGCCAAACCGACCGAAAGGCCGGGGAGGCGGCGGCAATGTCCAGGACGCCTCTTAGGAGAACGCTAAAGGCCGTCGCAGTCGTCTGTTTGCGACTCTCTTAACTCCCCGTCCACCGCGAAGGCATGGAATCTATCTCCAATATGAAAACACTCACCCTCACCGCATTTACCTTCTCAGTCTTAATTGCGCTGCTCATAGCAGAGGAAACTCAGAGCTCTCTTTCAACAACTTCCGCCCGCATCCTCGGCGATCTTCCAGACGGCACGCCTCCCTCTCCAGAGCCGCCGAAGCCTGAATTCATTGTGGCGGCGAAAGATATTCTCGAATCCAAAACTCACCAGCAAGGCGGGCGCAAGATCACGGTCCAGCGCATCACACCCATCGTCCTTCCTGAACCCGTGAAGCAGGAGGCCGCGATCACCCCGGACTCTCCCGGAATCGCGGAAAGAATTGAAGAATTCATTGAGGAAAACCCGGACGCCGAGTTTCTGTTCATTGGTGCCAGTGTCTATCGCTCCGAAGACGGTGACCAGCGCACTTTTGTAAATCTCTGGCCACAAGGACAGGGCGAGGCGCTTAGCTTTTGGTCGTCAGCAG
>JAYULG010000237.1:0-11812 GCA_043763755.1 Akkermansiaceae bacterium
TTGCAATCGGCGCTAGCGAATGATGATGATCCCGCCGCGTGAAAAGTATGTATTATGCACTTATATCCGGAGGGCTGGCCTGTGCGCTCATTCCAAGGATCGTTCATGCGGAATCCGAAATTGCACCCGCAATGCTGGATGCGCCGGCCAAAGAAACTGCTACACCTGCCCCAGCGAGTGAGGCCAAGCCTGCCGATGCCATCATATCGCCAACATCATCCGCAGTGGACCCCGACGATGAGGCGGCTGCTGAAAATGCGGAGGCGGGGGAAGCCGCCGTAGCCCGCCCCGTCACACCCGATGTGGTCCAAGTTTATGGCTGGAAAGAACATGTATTCATCAACGGCCTCACTGATAAAATTCAAGCCAAGTTAGATACCGGCGCCTTCAATAGTTCCATTCACGCCGAAGAGGAAGAATTCTTCGAACGGGATGGGAAAAAGTGGGTCCGTTTTATCGTCACAGATCCTACGGATAAAAAACCCGTCCGGAATCGGCTAGAAGCGCCGTTGGTGCGCATTGCCCTGATCAAAGAGCCGGGCGGGCAGTCCACACCGCGCGAGGTGGTGAAGCTCAGTGTGCAGATCGGCGGGCGTAAGTTGCGTGGTGAATTTACCCTGAACAATCGCTCAAACATGCTCTCACCGGTATTGATTGGTAGGAAAATGATCAAAGACCTCGGCTGGGTAGATCCCACGCGCACTTACCTTGCCGATGAAAAAGTCTTTCGCTGAGATGTTTCGCCGCCGCCTTTTGCCTCCATGAGTGCGCGCTGGAAATTAGCCTTGGTGGTGTTGCTGCTCATCCTGACGGGAGGTGGCATTGCGTTTTATAAAGTGTCCTCGCTCGGAGTGCCATTTTGGCAGGGCCAACAAATCAACGAATGGCAGATCGAAGCCCGAGTCTCATTTCTCGCCACTGGTAAAAAAGTCAAAGCACGGCTTTCACTGCCCGCCACGGTAGGGGATGGATCAAACACTCAAGAGGCAGGCTCACTGGGATATTTCTTCGATATTGAGAAAGAGCTTGGAGAATTCACCGCCCTTTGGTCTGCCGAGAAACGAGAGGACGCGCAGGCGCTCTATTTTCGCATTCGACTGCCAGACGCTGGGCGCAGCGGCGGAGAAGCAGTGCCCGCACAATCCCCACTTGCTGAAGCTGATGATCCTGCATTCTTGGGGAATCTGGGTGAGGCGGCCGCCAATATTGTGAATCGGGTGAAGGCCATTTCCACAGATCCGGATGCAGTCTTTGCGGCGCACTTTGAAGAGGTCAATGGCAATGAATTTTCCCAAGAATTCGCCCTGCTCAAAGGCCACTACGACAAGGAATATAAAAGCAGTGCCGCGCTGGCCATGGGCATCGATTTACTCAAGCTATCAGGAGTGCCAGCCCGCCGTGCTTACGGAGTCCGGCTGGATGAAACGGCGGGCAGCGCGCCACCCTATCCCTTGGTGGAATACTATGATGGTGCAAACTGGAAGGTGCGAGATCCGCAAGAACCCTCCTCCGTGTTGGACGGCAGATCCATGTTTGTCTGGCATCGCGGTGGCGGCCCGCTGCTGGATGTGACGGGTGGTGAAAGCTCGCGGGTAGTCTTTACCGTGAGCAAGGATCGGATACCTCTCAGCCATCTATCAGATCTAAGTAATTCGCCGCTGATGATTTCCACGATACTTGGTCTGCCCATGGCTGAGAGGGCCACTTTTCGCTACATTGTTCTCATTCCTTTGGGAGCATTTGTAGTGGTTCTAATGCGAAATCTGGTGGGCGTGCCCACTCTCGGCACCTTTATGCCCGTCTTGCTCGCCTTGGCATTGCTGCAGATTCCTCTGTTACAAGGCTTGGTCATGTTCGCGCTGATGGTGGCGGTGGGATTGGGGTTTAGATTTATGCTATCCCGGCTCAATCTACTCGTCGTCCCGAGAGTGGCGGCATGTGTGGTGATCGTCACCTTGTTGATGATATTCATGAGCGTACTGAGTTATAGAATGGGGATGAGTGGAGGCTTACAAATCACGTTGTTTCCGATGATCATCCTCGCTTGGACACTCGAGCGGATGTCGATCATTTGGGAAGAGGAAGGTAAACAAAGCGCGCTCATCCAGGTGGGAGGTTCAGTGATAGTGGCGGTGCTTGCGTATTTGTTTATGAAGATACCGCAGGTGCAGTATTGGGCGTTTTATTTTCCAGAGCTGCTACTCATCCTACTCGCGGGGATTCTCATCATCGGGCGCTACACGGGCTATCGCGCCTCAGAACTCATTCGCTTTAAATCATTTTCAAATGCCTGATCCATCGCCTCACATCGCGGTGAAATGGTGGCATCGCTGGCTCCGCACGCCCACGGAACTACGCGCTCTCGGCGTGGTGGGGATCAACATGCGGAATGCCCGCTTCCTGCTTCCTAATAACCCGCGGCGGCTCTACGGCCTCGTGGACGATAAGCTCCAAACGAAGGCCCTCGCCGAAAAGGAAGGCATCGCGATTCCTGACACCTACGGCGTGATCCGGACACCGCATGATGCACGCTGTTTTGAGCAAATGATCGAGGGTAAAACCTCTTTCGTCATCAAGCCCACTCGCGGTTCTGGCGGGCGGGGAGTGATCGTGATCGATTCTCACGATGGGAAAAATTTCACCAAACCCAGCGGTGTTGTTCTTGCTGGCGATGAAGTGCGCCATCATGTGGCAAATATCCTAGCTGGGCTATTCAGCCTTGGAGGCCATCGAGATAACGCACTGATCGAGTATCGGGTGAAGCCCGCCAAAGTCATGACCGACATGAGCTACCAAGGAGCGCCAGACATCCGAATTGTGATGCTCCATGGCTACCCTGTGATGGCGATGGCACGGGCGGCCACTCGGCAGTCTGATGGCCGGGCAAATCTCCATCAAGGAGCGATAGGCATCGGCATTGATATCGCTTCTGGCCGCACCACTCGGGCGGTCCACCACGGGCGGTGCGTGAGCCACCATCCGGACATGGCCATCAATTTATTGTGCATCCAGCTTCCCGAGTGGGACAAAATTTTAGACATTGCCGTCACTTGCCAAGAAATGACCGGGCTGGGCTACCTCGGCGTGGATTTGATGATAGATGAAAGCAAGGGGCCTTTGATGATTGAGGTAAATGCTCGCCCTGGTCTTGCGATTCAGATGGCAAATGGCGTGGGCCTTCTCAAGCGCCTCAACCCAGTAGTAGAGCAGCATCGGCGGCACCCGGGCGCTGGGCACTTCGAGAAAATCGAGTTTTCAAAAACACATTTTCCTAGCTGCTGAAAACCCGAAGCGATCAACCAGCATTTCAGCGCCCTTTGTTTTCCTGCAATTCTTTGTAGGCTTGGTAGGCAAACATCCCGAGGAAGATGGGAAATAGAAAGCTTTTGTAAAAATACAGTATCGCAAGCCCCACTACCACGGCAGTGATGATGGTGACCCATAAGGTGATGCGGATGCGCTGTGGCCCCAGTGTGGCATTGAGAAGCTGGCCCCCATCCAGCGGCATCACCGGAAGGAGATTCAAGAGCGCCCAAAAAACGCTGATGAGCACTAGGGTGTTAAAAAAGTAGCTCGCGTTTTGGTTGAGCGATTCTCCCGGGATAGAGCGAAGTAGGAGGGCGACGAGAAGCGCAAAAAGCAGTTGGCTGGCGGGTCCTGCCGCAGTGACGACGAAACTTTTTTTCCGAGTCAGGACACCCGCCGGGTAAGTCGCGTAGCCGCCGAATGCCTCAAGAGTGACGGAGGTGGGCAGCCCGAAGCGCTTAATGGTGAGCGCGTGGCCAAATTCATGGACGAGAATGGAAATCGCCCCAGCGATCATAAACAGCAGCATGTTAATGATGGCTTGGGTAGAATCCGCACCAAACTGGCTTCCCAAGATACCC
This sequence comes from Akkermansiaceae bacterium, assembly GCA_043763755.1. Classification (GTDB taxonomy): domain Bacteria; phylum Verrucomicrobiota; class Verrucomicrobiia; order Verrucomicrobiales; family Akkermansiaceae; genus Luteolibacter. The sequence goes on from JAYULG010000237.1 coordinate 3,888, forward strand.
ATCGTGAGCCAGAAAAATGGTTGAATTTCTACTGGGATGCCGAATAGCGAGAAGCGAATCATACACGCATGAGGTAGGGGAAGATTTTTGGATTGGCAAGACCCACCCGCTATTTCAGCACGCCATCGCGGGATACACAGATTCTTGACGGAAGGTGAATGGTCGGCTACATCCTGCCGCCGCCGATGGTCCATTTTTCTCAACTTCTCTCAAATACTCTGTGCGTAGGTCTCCTGAGCTTTGCGTCGCTTTCATGCGGTGTGGGTGAACCAAATACGCGGGTGACTCGTAAGCCACAGAAGATCATGCATCAGTGGTATGATGATGGCGGGCCTGGTGCGGTGACCATTCACATCAGCCTAGTGGATCAGATTGCAGAGTATAAACGCGGTGGCCGCAACATCGGCTGGTGCTACGTGGCTACTGGTAAAGAAGGCCACGGCACCGCGCCGGGAAGCTATAAAATCACCGAAAAAATCGTCGATAAATACTCAAATCGTTACGGCTGGGTGGAAGATGAGTTTGGCAATGTGGTCAACGGCGATGCAAAGCCAAGCAGCCCCGTGGGCGAAGGAGAAACGTATGTGCCGGCTCCGATGCCATTCTGGATGCGCCTCACGAGCTATGGCATTGGCATGCACGCCGGGGTGATTCCAAAACCGGGAGAAACTGCATCTCACGGCTGCATCCGGCTTCCGAAAGATTTTGTCCCTATCTTGTTCGACTCTGTGGTGGTGGGCACAACCGTGGTGATTTCAAATCGCCCGGCGGAGCAAAGACCGATGCGCCAGATCGAGCCGGGAACGATGCCTGTCAGTCGCCCCGCAAATTTGCCTCAGGTTTACTGAGCCGTCGGAACGTATAGCTCGGAGCCTTTTGCTAACAACGTGGTATCGTTCAGATCGAGGCCATTCAGAGAGTTGAGCCTCGCGGAGTCTGTGCCGTGTTTCGCGGCGAAGTCACCGTAAGTCATCTCGCCATCGATCGTCACAGGGCGGATGGCTTTCTGATTTTCAGCGACTGGGGCAGGGGCGGGCGCAGGCTGCGGCTTTGGAACTGCCGCTTCTAACGGTGGTCGGGCGGACTGGCTGACAGGAGTCGGAGCGGGCGTAGCAAGTGCGGCGGGCTTAGCGGGCGGCGCAATTTCAGTGGATGATGCCACTTGAGGTGCGGCTGCGACAGGCTTAGGTTTGCTTAAATTGATCACTTGACCTGCGCGAATGGCAGTTGGTTTCACCTTGGGATTCGCAGCAATGAGTGCGGAAAGCGGGATTTTGAGCTTCCGGGAAATGCTGGAGAAAGTTTCTCCATTCTTCACGGTGTAAGTTTTCCCTGCATCTACTGCGGTGGGCGCGGCTGAAGCGACGCTGCTAGGTGTGCTCGTGGTGTTGGAGGCCTTACGAATCTTGAGTTTCTGGCCCGGATGAATCAATGCGGTGGGCTTCATTCCATTTTGCTTGGCAATGGACGATGGTGTCGTCCCCACCGTTCTCGCAATTTTTTCAAGACTGTCTCCCGCCTTGACGATGTAAGTGGCCGTTGCGGTTTCTTCGGCCACGGCAGGTGCGGCTACCTCGGCTTTCGGAGCGGTGGCGGTGGTGGTTTGCGGAGTCGCGATGGTCTGGCTCGGTGGAGGCACATTGCGCAATTTTGAGTTTTCTACCTCAAGTTGCTTGATCTGGCGTTCTTGCTCAGCGCATTTGCTGCGGAGAATCTCAATCTCAGTTTTGGCCGACACGAGTGGACTCGCAAAAACCATCGATAGAGCGAGGAAAAACAAATTTTGTTTCATGACGGCGTAAGACTGGCGAATTCATAGTTTAGAGCAAGTAAAATTTAAGATGCCTTAAATAAATTTGCGTGTCTTTTTCTGGCTTTAAGAAGCTAACTCAACTCGGGAGAACGGCTTTATGATTGTTAGATTGCTTGGCCTGTGCGACTCGTTGCGGCCTCAAATCTGCTCCTGCCAAATGCTCATGAAACCCCGTTACAAAAAATCTGCGCTGAAGGATGTGGCGGGATTCCGAGACGCATTGGCTGAGTGGTTTGCGCTGAATGGGAAGGATTATCCGTGGCGAAGAACACGCGATCCATATGCGATTTTAGTTTCTGAAGTGATGCTCCAGCAGACCCAGATCGCGACGGTTTTGCAGCGAAATTACTATCAAAGATTCTTGGAAACTTTTCCGGATTTAGAATCTCTTAGCAGGGCAGGGGACGAGCAGTTACTCAAAGCTTGGGAAGGACTCGGCTACTACAGGCGGGTGAAAATGCTGCGGGCCACGGCGCAGGCGGTGATGGTGAATCATGCGGGGAAATTTCCTTCCGAGTTGAGTGACCTCATGCAGCTACCGGGCGTGGGCCGCTACACGGCGGGTGCATTGAGGTCCTTCGCGTTTGAAAAATCTGCTGCGGTGGTGGATGGAAATGTCGTGCGAATCTTCACGCGATTGATGGAATTTTCTGCTCCATCGGATGACAGCGTGGGTCAAAAACAAATGTGGACTTGGGCTGAGGCACTCGCAGATCCACTGCGGCCAAGAGTTTACAATTCGGCACTGATGGAGCTTGGCCAAACGATTTGCCGCCCGGGTGTGCCGAATTGTTTGAGCTGTCCTGTAGCGGATTTCTGTAAAGCCAAGGAGCCAGAAACATTGCCGCGCAAACGCCCGAGAACACCGATCACGCCAGTGAATGAACACGCCATCTGGATGCGGGATGCCACAGGCCACTTGCTGCTCCACCAAGAAAGTGAGAAAAGGCGAGAGGGGTTGTGGAAACTACCTACGCGGGAGGCGGCGGAATTGATCAAGCTGCCGATTCTAACGGAAGAGTCTTACACGATCACGCGCTACCGAGTCAGCATGCGGGTGCATGATGGGAGAAATTTTAAAGCATTTCGGCCAGCCGTGAATGAGATCTGGCATACTCAGGAAGAAGCGCTCGCGCTCGCAATGCCATCGCCATTCCGGCGGGTGATTGAGCGATTGTTAGGAGAATCCTGAAATCGTATGTGACGGATGAGAGAAGCTATGCTCTCTTGGCCTTGGATGTATCAATGTTCTAAGGTTCTCGCGTTGGCTTGCGCTATGGTGATTATTCAATCCTGCGCAGTGGTTCCCGCGCCAGATCGCGTTGCAACAAACGCCGGAACTCGGCAAATCTTGTTAGAACGGATGAGCGCTGTGGTGGTGACGGGAAATCCGGATTTAAGCAACTGGGTGAACAGGGATTTTTCCACCTCCCAAGCGCCCAAAGATGCGGACGGTGGATCAGCCGCACCGATCACAGGGGACGGATATTTCCTCACAGCGGATCACGTGCTGGCGCGGATGGCAGGGCGGAATGTGTTTCTCATTTACGGCCAAAACGGGCGGCTGGCACCCGTGAAAGCGCGCGTCGTCTGGCGCTCTGAATCGTCAGACTTAGCCTTGCTGCACGTGCCAATGAAAACACCCTATTTCTACCGCTGGTCTTCACCGGAGCGGTGGCTGCCTGTTGGTACGACGATCATTCACGGCGGCATCGCCACTGGATTGAAGCTGCCCGAGGGAAAACTCTGTACCAATCTGCCGCCTGAAAAACTTTTGATGGGCACCCGCTGTTTTAAAATGGATATCCCACTCCAGCCCGGTGATAGCGGCGGGCCAGTGATCGATGCGTACGGAAACCTTGTGGGTATCAATTCAGCGGTGGAGTTTCTGGTGCCACTCGAAACAGCGTTTTTCGTAGATTCTGAGGGGAATCGACCCAACATTAGGAAACTCACTGCAATCATTCAGCGTGATCGTGCGCGGCAAAAATCTTCTTCGTGAGGGTTATGAAAATTTTAGGGAAAGTCCTCGTGACCGTCATCGGCGGCCTCCTCACATGCAGTTGCGGGATAGTAAGTTCTCCACTTCTTCCCGGCAGTGAAGCGGCTGCGGCGAAGAATCAGATCATGCTAGTGAGGGGGAATCCGCCCTCGTTTGGGTTCCAGCGCTTGAGGACGCAAGCCCGCACCTACCCGGATATCAAGGTCTTCACTGACGGTCGCGGGATCCCAGATTTCCTCGCAGAAACGGGCCGGACAGAGCGGCGGTATTTTATATTCTACTATCTCAGAGACCGCGAGGCATTCGCATGTAGGACTCTCGTCGGAAACCCCAGAGCAGTCGAGTTTGCCGGACCCTACCCGATTACGAAGAACGAGTATAAATTGCTCGATCAACTCCAGCAAGTGGCGGATGCAAATCGAGAATCTCAGCGCTAAAGCGATGTGAAACTTATCCCTTGCAACCGCTTTTGGCTCACGTAGCCTTTGTCCAATCGCTTGATCGCTTGATCACCCGATTATCATAAACCGAGGCACTTGCCTCACTCATCCAAAACCATAAAATAAGAAAGTAAACCAATGAAAATGAACTCAAAACTGCGTGGCGGTTTCACCCTAGTGGAACTCCTCGTCGTCATCGTCATCATCGCTGCCCTCGCTGGCCTCACCGCTCCCATGGTGATCCGCCAACGTAAAAAGGCTGACCAAACTGAAGCCGTGAACAACGCCCGTCAAATCGGCCTTGCCCTCATGGATTTCGAAACTGAATACGGCACATTTCCTGATGCATTGACGGGTGCGGCGGTGGCGACTGCTACTGAGACCGACCCAATCATTAAACCGGATGCCAATAGCCGTTTCCGTCAGTTGATTCGTGCAGGCATCGTGGAATCAGAATCGATCTTCTATGCGAAGACTGCCTTTACCAAGAAGCCTGATGGAGTTTTCAACACTGACGAAAAAGCTCTTGCTGGTGGTGAGGTTGGCTTCTCAATGATCGTGAAAGCAGATGGTAAAGGACTCAGCGCTGCGGGTAACCCAAGTCGTCCGATCATCATTGCGCCATCGAAGGAATCGCGCGATGGCACCTTTGATTCTGATTTCTATGATGGCAAAGCTGTTGTTCTAAAATTGGACAATAGCGTTACTTCCCTGAACATCATTAAATCCAGTGGTAACGTGATCAATAACGGGAAAAGACTACTCGAAGGTGGCGCTGACACTGTATGGGGGGACTCCGCTACGGGCATCACCCCAGCGTTTTCACATCCTGAGCTTAAAAAGTAATGATCTGACGAATTCTTCAAAACCAACACATCCCTACCGGGAAGCCCATCCGGGCTTCCCGGTTTTTTGTTTGCGCGATGCCGATTCATGCGCGATCACTCGCCGCGTCACATTCCCTTATGTCAGAGCCAGATTCCAAGCCATCGCGGGCGTTTTTGCCCTACCCCGTTTCTACTCTCAGCCCTCCGATCATTCCCAATGATCTCACTTCTTTTAAATCCCGCGGGATTTCTGAAGTCGAGCGCGACCTCCAGCAAAAGCTCCAAGAAATTCGCGAAATTTATCTCAAAACCATCGATCACTTTAACTGGAACAAACTCGTCTATGAGGCAGACATCCAGTTCGAGCCCATCGTGGGCCAGACTTACCACCTTTACGAAATGCGCGGGCGCCGCCTACTTTCCATGATCTCCCCAGACGAATGGGGCCAAAAGCATCTAGCCACCGTTCGCCTCAACGTGGACCGTCAATGGAAAATTGTTGAAACTGGCAATGGAGTAGATTCCCGTGAGCTGTTCGGGACGGAAACGATCTAAAATGTTGCTAGTATACTTCCCGGAGGGCCTCAATTGCGAGGTTTAAATCTTCCACCGTCACGCTCCGCACCACCTTCGCGGAACCAAGTTTCTCCAATATCACAAAGCGGATTGCACCGTTTGAAAACTTCTTATCTCTCGACAGTTTTTCCATCACGGTAGCAGTAAGGATCTCAGGTGGCAGCACCAGTGGAAGATGAAAGTGTTTCAAAAGTGCGATCACCTTTCTGCTTTCTGCCGCGCTTAGTCCGCCATGAGCTTCTGAAATACGCAAGGCCGCGCGCATTCCTAGCGAAATCGCCTCGCCATGCAGCAGTTCACCATACGGAAGTGCCGCCTCAATCCCATGGCCAATTGTGTGACCGAAATTCAATAATGCGCGAATTTCCAATAACTCATGCTCATCTGCCTCTACCACGCGGACTTTGATTGCAATATTTCTCGCGATCAGCTCCGCAGGAACATCCCGTTTCGTGGGATCGATCTTTGCGAGATCGTCTAACATTGCCTCATCCCGGATGGCCGCATGTTTGATGGCCTCGGCGAATCCCTCGCAAAATTCACGGTCTGGTAGCGTGCGCAAAGTCTCTGGATCTACAATCACCAACTGTGGCTGGTGGAAGGCCCCTAACAAATTTTTCCCCTCCTCCATATTCACTCCGGTTTTACCGCCCACCGAGGAATCCACTTGCGCCACAATCGTCGTAGGAATCTGCACGAAGGGAATCCCTCGGTAAAACACGGCTGCCACAAATCCCGCTAGATCACCCACCACACCGCCTCCCAGCGCGATCACCACGGATTTCCGGTCGTGGCCTGCGCGGATCATTTCCCGTGAGACGGATTCTAGATTGCTCAATGATTTCGATGCCTCACCCGCGGGCACGGTGTGGATTGTCGGGCGGAATCCTGCCTCCGTTAGCGAGTTTAATAAGACGGCCGAGTGGTATCCAGCCACCGTCACATCGCTGATCACCGCCGCGCGAAGGCCACCCATTCGCGCCTCGGTGAGGAGTCTCCCAGCCTGCCCCAGCGCACCCGCGTGGACGAGGACATCGTAAGATCTCTCAGCTAAATCGACTCGCACGTTGGGCATGTCGCGAGCATGAAACAAGCATGCCGCTTGTCGAGTTGATCTCGGGTGTCATCAATGATTTTCTCCCCTCATGGAAATTCGTAATCGTGCCCAGCAAGTTCCTTTCACCACCAAGGACGGCTCAACTATCCGCAGTTTGCTGGATCTCTCGAACGCACCCGTCGTCCAGCAAAGCTTGGCCGAGGCATCACTGCCAGCGGGTGCTGCGACGGAGCGCCACTATCACCGTGCCAGTGAAGAGCTTTACTTCCTGCTAGAAGGAACCGGCATCATGGAAATGGACGGGGTGAAAAAAGCAGTAATCCCTGGTGATGCGATCCTGATTCCTGCGGGTGCTTGGCACCAAATCCGCGCCACATCAGGCATGCGCTTTCTTTGCTGTTGCGCTCCGCCTTACGCTCACTCGGATACCTACTTCGAGTGAATTTTACCCAAACCTTCGCGAGGTTATTCTCTTTCTTTGCGCCGCAGGACCATCGGTGCCAATACGCACAGAGTGAGCACGGCCGCCATCGCTGAGGCAGCGGGTAAATTTCGATCGGCAAAGTTTCTCTGGGCAATTTTATTTCCAATCATCTGCCCATCCGTGCCGCCGATCAGGTCTGGCACCACATAGGAACCCAGCATCGGAATGAAAATAATTAGCATCGCGGTATTGAGACCCTTGCGGATGCCGGGGAGGAACACACTTGTAAAAGCCTTCCACGAGCTCGCACCTAGATCATGAGCAGCGTCTAACAGACTGAAGTCAAATTTATCCGCTGCGGCATATAGCGGGAGAATTGCGAAGGGTAGATAGGTATAAACGCTCACCAAAACTACCGCTCCTGAGTTAAATAATAGAGACTCTTTTTCGCCTAACAGATAGATGTGCCGCAAGAACCTAGCGAGTGCCCCTTCGGAATGCAGAATTTGATTCCACGCAAACACGCGGATCAAAAAATTCGTCCAAAATGGCACGATGATCAGAAGCAATAATCGTGGCCGCCAGACGGGATCCATGCGCGCAAGAAACCAAGCAACTGGAAGGCCGAAAAGCAGACAAATGGCCGTCGTCAGTGAGCTGATCCACAGCGTGCGCCATAGCAGGAGATGAATGCTTTTTTCGCCGAAAATCTTGAATTGTTCGAGTGTCCAGCCCGCGCCGATTCCACCGGCTGGGGCAGTCTCGCGAAAGGCGATTGCCAGAACC
>JAYULG010000238.1:0-11794 GCA_043763755.1 Akkermansiaceae bacterium
GAGATCCTTGGCGATGCGCCGGTAGCGCTCGGCGATTTGCTCTTTCTTGAGATCGGCAGTCTGGGAAGTCAGCGCCGTGTCCACGCCGGGCGAGAGATCGACTTTCCCTTCCCGAATTTTTTCCATGAATGCGATGGCTGCTTCGCCCGGATCGCTCACAGCAGCGTGTGCAGAGAAGGCCGTGAGGAAGAGGATGCAGAGGAATTTCACTTGGGAGATTCATAGCGCATTGCAGCGCAGGCGAAAGCGAAGAATTTATTCCTCAGCAGCGAGGAATTCAGGCAAATTCCCGGGGACTCCTGCGAGACGAGGATTCGCCTCCCATTCTGCTCGATTGCCAAAAATCCTCGCGAGCATGCGCCGGGTCATTTCAGGAGAGTTCCGCCATGACTCATCGATCAGGCGCAGTTTTTGGTCATCGCCATTTTCATTGAAAACCCACGAGTGGGCGAGGCGACTGTCCACCATGTCTTTTTTATCACCCCAGGCGCGCGCTTCAGGCAGCCGTAAATCACCGATCCAGGCACCCTTAGCATGCGTGCGAGCAACCCACCAAGGGTCGGTGATCCGGCACAGTGTGCGAATTTCAAATGCACTTTTCTGCCCTGCCAATGTTTCTTTGTTTTGCGGATAGACTGTCCATCGCACCTTCGCACCCGGACTCTCAAAAACAGAGCGATAACCCACCCAGAATTCGTCCTCGCGTGCGACGACGGCGCGCCAGAAAAAGAGATTGGACCTCGCAGGCCCGATCATTGTTTTTTGGTAAATGGCTGAACGTTGCTTGAGATCACGCTCAAATCCAGTGGCCGCCACCCACTTCAGGCACATGCCGAGGCAGACGTAGCCCGCAGCGAGGCCCACGCCCCAAAAGCACGCGCGGCGGCGCTGTGAATCGTAAGTGGGTGCCTTTTTCCCAGAGCTCGGTGGTTTCCTGAGCGTCAAATAGATCAATCGCAAGACCCCAAACGCGAGCGCCATCGAAAACAATAAGTCCACCCGGAAAAGAAGGCCCAGCGAGAATCGTTTTCCCAAAAATGGCCATAAAATCGAGGCGCCCTCGCCAGTGAGGCAGTCTAACAACACGTGCCCTGCCATGATCGTCAGCGCGAATCCAGCCGCCTGGATGCGAGTAATTTTGTAGCGTTTCCACAGCCGCTCCAAGCCATGGCCAATGCCAAATGCGATGAATGGCAACAACCAGATGGAGTGAGTAGCCGCCTGCCGGAATGCGATCTGCAGCCCGGAACTAAAGGGCAGTGAAAGTAGCACATCCACGTCAGGAAAGATCCCAAACAACGCACCCCAAGCCATCGCTTGTTTACCTAAGGGTCTGCCCATCAGCAGCTCGCCCATGAGTGCTCCGAATGCCGCCTGCGTGATGATATCCACGGCCTGACGATGCCGAAAAATCGTCAATCTCAAATCTCAAATCTGAAATTCTTTCACCACTTCCCTTGACGCACACCTATCCGCCACAAGATAATCCCGCAGCAATGAACGATACAAAACGCCAATTTTCCAGCCTCATGCTTGATGGCCCAGACCGTGCGCCTAGCCGCGCCATGCTCTACGCCGTAGGATTTCAAAAAGACGATTTCGCGAAGCCACAAATCGGCATCGCTTCGACGTGGAGCCAAGTCACGCCATGCAACATCCATATCGATAAGCTCGCCATCGAATCCTCAAAAGGCGCCAACGCCGCCGGTGGCAAGAGTGTTATTTTCAACACGATCACCATTTCCGATGGCATCTCCATGGGCACTGAGGGGATGAAATATTCACTAGTCTCCCGCGAAGTCATCGCAGACTCCATCGAGACCGTCGTCGGCTGCGAGGGCATGGACGGCTTCGTCGCGATCGGCGGGTGTGATAAAAACATGCCTGGCTGCCTGATGGCCATGGCGCGGATGAATCGGCCCGCCGTGTTTGTTTACGGCGGCACCATCCTGCCCGGCTGCGCAACGCTCAAAGGTGAGGATAGAAAAGACCTTGATGTAGTTTCCGTTTTCGAGGCCGTGGGGAAACATGCCAACGGGGATTTCTCGGACGATGAGCTGGAAACTGTGGAAAGGAATGCCATCCCCGGCCCCGGCTCTTGCGGCGGCATGTATACAGCTAACACCATGGCCTGCGCCATCGAAGCACTCGGTATGTCGCTCCCACACAGCTCCTCCCAAATCGCTATTTCTGAGGATAAAATGCGCGATAGCTTCGATGCAGGTGCGGCAGTGATGAACTTGCTCACCCTCGGACTCAAGCCGCGCGATATCATGACCATGCAAGCATTTGAAAATGCCATCACCGTAATCATCGCTCTCGGTGGCTCCACTAATGCTTGCCTCCACCTTCCTGCCATGGCCCATGCCGCAGGCATTGAACTAGGGATTGATGACTTCGAGCGCATCGGTAAAAACGTTCCCGTCCTCGCGGATCTCAGACCCTCTGGTAAATACGCCATGGCAGATCTCACAAAAATCGGTGGCGTGGTGCCACTTATGAAGATGCTGTTAGATGCTGGACTGCTCCATGGCGAGTGCATGACCGTCACTGGCCGCACCCTCCGCGAGAATCTCGAAAAGTTTGCTGTGCCGTATCCCGAGGGCCAGGAAATCATCCGCCCGTTGGACAATCCGTTTAAAAAAGACAGCCACCTTCGCATCCTCTACGGGAATCTCGCCGAAGGTGGTGCCGTCGCAAAAATTTCCGGTAAAGAAGGCGAGCACTTCACTGGCAAGGCCCGTGTTTTCGATTCCGAGGATGCTGCGATGCTGGCCATCCTCGCCAAGCAAATCAACAAGGGCGAGGTTATTGTGATCCGCCTAGAAGGTCCGAAAGGTGGCCCCGGCATGCGGGAAATGCTCGGCCCCACCAGCGCTATCATGGGCCTCGGCCTCGGCAAGGATGTGGCACTCATTACGGATGGCCGCTTCTCGGGTGGTAGCCACGGCTTTGTCGTCGGCCACATCACGCCTGAGGCATTCTGCGGCGGCACCATCGGCATCTTGGAAGAAGGCGATGAGATCATCATCGATTCTGTGAAAAACCGAATCGATGTGCGCCTATCTGAGGAGGAAATCACCGCTCGCAAAGCAAAATGGGTCCAGCCTGCGCCTCGCTACACCCGCGGAGTTTTGGCAAAATATGCAAAGCTCGTTTCCACCGCTAGCGAAGGTGCCGTGACCGATAAATATCTATAGGCATTTACTATAACTTTTTTCCCACGCCGATGGATCTTTTCATGGACGCCGGACAAGGCAATCTCCTCCCTTGCGATGGCATCGTCCATTATCATGGTCCAGTTTTCTCCTTTCTTGAGGGACAGCGGATTTTTGATTCACTTTTCCAGACCATTGCTTGGCAAAGCGATGAACTCGTGATGTTTGGTAAGCACATCGTCACCGCGCGCAAAGTCGCATGGTATGGCGATGCTGGGATGAGTTATACTTATTCAGGCAGCACAAAACAACCGCTCGCGTGGACTGCGGAGTTATTACAACTTAAAGCAATTTCAGAAAAACTCGCAGGTGCTGAATTCAATTCATGCTTACTGAATCTATATCACCATGGCGGCGAAGGTATGGGTTGGCATAGCGACAATGAAAAATCCCTCGGCCACGAGCCATGCATCGCTTCACTAAGCTTTGGCGCAGAACGAAAATTTTCTCTCAAACATAAGCGCACGGGCCAAGGTATTTCCATCGTTCTGGAAAACGGCAGTCTGCTCGTGATGAAGGATTCCACGCAGGCAAATTGGCAGCACTCGATTCCTAAATCGAAAAAAATCCTCGCTCCACGCATCAACCTCACATTCCGATCAATTCGGGTTTCATGAAGCAGCGAAAGTCTATCGCAAGCGTCACGGGGAGCACATGCGCCCTCGCGTGTGGTCTTTGGCGCCCTCGCCGCAGACGGGCGTCGAGTGTGGATAGTACGCTGTTTCCGACAAGGGCGTCGGTAACTACATGCGAGGGCGCATGTGCTCCCCTTGGCATTATCCGCCGCTCAATACTCTTCTTCCTCCTCATCCCCCGGCAGGGGCGGGATGATATCCTCACGCATTAAGAGCCTTTGCAAATCCAGATCGCCTAACAAATCGACTGGTGTATTCCTCACCACTCCCACGTAGGGAGTGAGCCGATCAAGCTCGGCGATGGCACAATGCACTAGCGAGCTAATGATATCCGAATCGAACTTTTCACGCTCAAACAAATTCGTAAGGCGGAAAACGAGAAACTCACGATCCAGATCATACTCGAAGCCACCCAATGTCAGTTGCTTATTGGCGCGGGCAAGCAGCTCTAGCACCACTGGCAGATGATCTTCGCTCAACGCCATTTTGGATTCTGAGACCACTGCCAAGGCATTGAGTTGAGGGTAAGCTTGGACAATCAGCGCGACCCGCGTGTGATGCGCATCGAAGCCAGCTTGGAGCACGTCTTTGCCCTCTACCAATTCGCAATGCCAACCATTTTGGCCGAAGGTTTCTTCTACAGAAAGGATTTGTCGAGAGTGGTGGCGCATGAGCAGATTAGCCAGTGTGGCTGCCCGGAGATAGCCGCCCAATCACCGCTTTGGCAAGCAAGCACCTGCGATCTCCGCGAATCGGCCTCAAGGAAAGGCGGATTCCTGAGGTTTTTTCCGCATCACGATGCAGTGAAAGCAGCGTGAAATCATCGCTCACCTCGGCTTCAGAAACTTCCTGCCACATCACGAGCTGCATCCCTTGTGATGGGCGGAAAAATGGGAAAATCTCGATGCCCAGCGGCGTGAGGATGAGGTATGCATGCCTCGTGAGGCTGAATGCAAATTTCCCCACCACCGCCGCTAGACCGAGCGGCAGCAATGCCCACGCCGGGTGAGGGAGGCGGGGGTTCACATCTCGATTGCTCGCCGTTACGCCCAAAATCAGCGCAGCCGCCACCAAGACAGCCGAGAGTATCCAAAAACTCACCGCTTGGCCTGACCGTGTAAAACGAAGTTCTTTTTCCGGGGATTGAATCAGGCCTGCCATCGCGATGTCTCTATCCCGGAAGCTCTAGGATTACCTGCTCCGCCGCCGTCAATTCCTTCTCGAAATTTGCAACATCGAAATCCTTCGCCTCGATCACCGCCGCGCTCTCGCAAGAACCAATCACCGCGACAATCCGCTCCAAGCCAAACAACGACGCGCCTCCCTTGCAGCGGTGCAAATCATCTCTTAATTGCCCAAAATTGCCCGATTCGATCAATGCCAACCACCCAGTCATTAACCGGCGCGTATCGTTAAAATAATCAAACGCCAGTTTTTTCAAACCCTCTATATCACCATGCGCCATCTTCATAAAGATCGCTTCGTTGACAATTGTTACCTCGCTCGCCATGGCCCTTAGATTCCTTCAAACCTATACTTCATTGAAGCAAAATATCACGTAATGTTCACTTGATCATAACGGTCTCATTGTCTGAGCCGCAACTTCCGCCTTCAGCTCGGCGAGCAATTCTGATTTCCCCGTCGCCTCCGCCAGTTCGATTCGCACTTGTAAGGTCGCTAGCTGCTTGAGTTCAGAATTTGACATCTCGCTTAAGCATTGCGTGGCCATCGCATAATCCCCTATCGCCACTGCGCCTTCGGCCTTTTCCAGCAACGTGAGCTTGATCGCTGCCTGCGGTTGATCTCGATACATCGCCCATTTTGCGTGATCTGGTAAATTTTTTGGCGCATCCCGCTCATCGATTTGCTCCAGGAAAACGAAGTCATCGCCCTCCTTGATGCGCCGCCAGTGATTGATTGAGACGACCAGAATGATTCCTAGTGTGATAAACGTCGTCTCCATCACAAACGGCGTCGTCATCAATCCTATCACCATGCCCAGCCACTCGCCCCACACTCCCGGCACCAGCCGCCAGCCCATCAACGCCGATGGGACAAGTATTGCGATCAACAATAAAATCCCTCCGCCCACTGCTGCCTGCTTCAGCCGCTCATCTTTCACCACGTTCATCTTTGGCCAGTCTAGCTCTTTTTCCTTCACACCCAAACTCTGAAATTCACAAGTTACTTAATAAATATTGATAATTTTAAAAAATTTACTAACTCTCGCCCGTCGCCTTCGTATTTTTCAAAATGAAATCGATTTTGATCGCCCTACTTCTCTTCACTCCGGCCTTGGCGGCGTGGGCGTATCGCGTGTCGGGAAATGGCAAAATAAATTCGGCGGCTTCTGCATCTCACACACAAAGTTTTTCTGAACTCATCCCGATCGAGATTTTAGAACGAGGCAGTGCGCCAAGATTGATTTATCTACGCGCCACCACGGTCCCTCTCCGTTGACCCCGCAGCTAGGAATTTTAACGATCCTCCTTCATCCCATGCTTGCCCCACTGCCCTGCGCTGGCTAGATCCCGCCATGCGGCTTTTTGATACGCTCTCTCGGACTGAGAAAAACCTCTCACCTATCGACGGCACCACCTTCCGTTTTTACTCCTGCGGCCCCACCGTCTATGGGCCAGCCCACATCGGGAATTTCCGCACGTTTGTCCTCCAAGACGTCCTTCGCCGCACGCTTGAAACTGGCGGCACCCGCACGCTCCATGTTCGCAACATCACCGATGTGGACGATAAAACCATCCGCGATTCACAAGCTGCCGGCCTTGCACTCACTGCTTTCACCGCAGGCTGGACCGAAAAATTTCATGCAGATTGCGAGGAAATCGGCCTGCTGCCACCCCACATCGAGCCCAGCGCCATTGACCATATCCCCCAGCAAATCGCGATGATTCAGACTCTCGTCGATAAGGGGCACGCCTACCCATCTGATGATGGCTCAGTCTATTTTAAAATTTCTTCGTTCCCAGCCTACGGTCGTCTCTCCCACCTTGATGAACGCGAGCTCGACCTAGGAAAAACCCAAAACACCCGCTCCAGCTCAGACGAATACGAAAAAGATAGCCTCTCCGATTTTGTCCTCTGGAAAGCCCGCCGCCCTGCCGATGGAGAGAATTTCTGGCCTTCTCCATGGGGCGATGGTCGCCCCGGCTGGCACCTTGAATGCTCTGCCATGATCAAGGAATACCTTGGCGACTCGTTCGATCTTCACTCCGGGGGAGTCGATCTCGTTTTCCCCCATCATGAAAATGAAATCGCCCAGAGCAAATGCGCCTGCGGAGGCCACTTCGCCGCGCACTGGTTCCACATCGCGCATCTTTTAGTGGATGGCGGGAAAATGTCCAAATCGCTCGGCAATCTTTACACCTTGTCCGATCTCGCGGAAAAGGGCTTTAGCGCGATGGAAGTCCGCTATGTGCTCATCGGTGCGCACTACCGTAAGCCACTTAATTTCACGCTGGATTCACTCACGGCCGCCCGCGAGGCACTCTCCAAGCTGGCAAAGAGCACCCATTTGCTCGCCGCGAAAATCGCGCCTAGCACCCTTCTCACCAGCGCGGACTTTGGCCCGTTCCGCCTTGCTTGGGAAAGCCTCACCCATGACTTAAACACCCCGGGCGCACTCGGTGGCATTTTTACAGGTCTGCGCGAGGCAAGTCACCTCACAGGAAACGAAGCCGCTTCCGCACTTGCCGGCCTCAATCGCATTCTCCGCGCCCTCGGGCTGACTTTGCCGGAAATTCCAAGCATCGAGTCCATCGTTGTCCCGGAAGCAATAAAAACCCTCGCCGATGCCCGTTGGGCCGCTCGCCTCGCCAAAAACTGGGCTGAGTCGGATATCCTTCGCGCAGCACTTCTCGAGCAAGGCTGGCTGATGAAGGATGGCAAAGCGGATTACACACTTTCGCGCGTCATCTGAAAAACCCATCTGGCTGCAAGAGCCGTTCGCCCTTAATTCACTTCTTTCAAAAGCTTCTCCCTAGCGGCGGGCGAGACATCGGCAGCATCCAGAGCAGCACGCGCACCCGTGAGATCGGAACTCCGCCAACTACTCAAGGTCTGCCGCATTTGCTCCAGCCTTTCCGTTTCATCACTGATCGAGGCAGCCCATGAAAAAGCAGTGCTCGGATCAGACATGCGGACCTGCGTGACCAACGGCTGAATCGCAGCATCGCGGGAGGCACCAACTTCTAGTGTGCCCAGCCACTGCGCCGTAGCGATGGCATCGTATTGGCTCCAGCTCGCAGAAACCGCTGTGAGTCCGGCATCGCGCGATTGGCCACTGGGCAATGCAGCAGCCCACTTTGCAGCCGCACCGGGCTCATCATTCGCCCATTGCCCCGCGAGGGTGCTTGCTGCATTCGCTAAATTTTTTCCCATTCCATCCCCGGGAGTGGAAATGAGGGCAGCAAGTTGGCTACTGGCCTTCCCTGGGTTATCACGCACCATGGCAGGTAATACCGCGATCAAGGCCCGTGTCCGCTCAACACCCGTCAGGCTATTCGCCCACTTCTCGGCGGCCTCGGGATCGCTCGTGCTCCATGAAGTCGCCACCTGATCCAGTGCTTCTAGGCGGCTTTGCCCTGCTGGGAGTTTCTTCCAACCATCCGCCGCAGCTTCCGGATCATCGCTACTCCATTTTCCGAATAGCCCTGTAACCGCGGCGGATTGTTCCTGGGGATTCTTAAGCGCGCTTGCGAATGCCAAGCCCTTTTTCGGATCGAGCTCAGCATAGCTTGCAAGCATGTTTTGGAGCGTATATGCGCCGCGCTGGGCCTCAGGTAAAGCAAGAAAGTAGCGTTCTGCGGCGCCTGGATCTGATCTCACAAGACCGCTAAGCACCGATGCCGAGGTATCGATCTTTTCCCGCTCACTGAGTTTGCCAATTTGTTCTTTGAGCAATGCTGGGGAATTGTAGGTCGCATAATACAATTGATTAGCGAGATTTTCGCGGCGAGTAGCCGGGTCTTTCACTTGATCTATTAATTCAAACGCGATCTTTGAATCATTCCAGTTCAGCCTACCAAGGAAGCTACCCGTGGCGATCCGTTGCTCAGATTTGTTCCCAATACTGGCGAGCATTGCCATCGCAATCTTCGGGTCGTCATCAACTACGACCTCAAGAATTCCACTCGCGATCTTGGCACGCATGTGCCCCGGCTCTCCTTTGATTTTCTCCCATGCTGCCTGTGGATTCTTTCTTGCGAGAACTTTATATACTTCCGCACTTGCGCTGATTTTTAATTCTCCCCTGAGAGTCTTCGCCCATTTCAAGGCGGCTTCTGGATCTGTTTGAGCCCATACGGCTGTCAGTTGACCCGCACTTTGATGGCCGACTTGATCTTGTGGCATTTTTTCAAAACGAGCTGCTGCAGCTACCGGATCTTTCTTCGCCCAGGCGGCCAAAATGTATCCCCTAGAGTAGTCCCCAAATATTCTAGGATTCGATTCAATTTCGAGCAGATCACACGCCGCCGCAGGATCGCGCTCGGAAAGTTCTGCGACGATTGATTGGCTCACCAACTCCCGAATCTCTCCCTTGGGTAAGGATTTAAATTCTAGAAACGCGCGTGCGGGGTCTGCTTTGGCGAGCGCATCGTAGCAGTAAGTCGCTGCTATTTTCTGAAATGAGCGAGATTTACAATCATGGACGAAAGCGATCGACGCCGCCGGATCGACAGTCGCCCACCGCTCGAATAGAACGCTCATCAATTGCCACTCTGGTCCATCGCCATAGGGATTTTCCCGCATTTCTTTTTGCACCATCTCCATCAGCGCAGGAATCTCTTCAGCAGAGAGTGCAGTGGCCGCCAAAGTCATCCGGGCTGATGCAACATTTGCACTTTGGCTTTTAAATAGACCGCGCAGATCCTCCAACGAAGAAAGTGAAAAAGAAGGCCCTCCAAATGGATCTACCCGCTGGCTTCTGCCAGCAGCTCGTGTCTCTCCAAGCTGGGGTAAATCGCGCCTTGGCTCAAAATTGTCTTTCCCGCCGCCTTGCCGCCCTATCAGAAACCCGATTCCAAGAGCTGCGGCCATGATCAACAAAATAGGGTTTAGTTTCATGATTCCCGTGGAATAGCCAGTTTTGCCAAAACGTCACGTCAATTCAATCCATCTGCAGACTCTGCCGAAAAGATCGCATCGCTATCTTTCCGCAAATCCCATACTGCTGTGGCTGACATGAATCCCGATAGCCCCATCCCCGCCCCAAGCTCAAAGACGGGCATCAATATCGCCGTTGCGCTTCTACTCACTCTCCTTGCCGCATGGATCGCATGGGCAGATTTCTCGCATCCCGGCGACCTCCTTTTTCAAAGCTCAGCCAGCATCATGGTGACGATGATCTTCACCTCGCTCCTATTCCTCCTTGGCCTCATCCTCGCCGCCCTGCCTAAGCGCATCATCGTGAGTGCCAATCTCCTCGTCCTTTCTCGCGTTGCTATGGGTTACCCGCTCAATATTTGGTTAGAAACATCACTCGCCGCCCGCATCATCAGCATCACATTTTTGATTCTTACATTTTCCTATCTCTGCATGTCCTTGGGACGCATGAAATATACCTCTACCCGTCCTTGGCTCAATCCCAGGCACTCCATCATCGCATTCGCTGCGTGGATATTTATAGGGATTATCACTCTTCCAGTATGGCTCGCGGGCTATGCTTATGCAGCACAAAATCTCATCGGAGACTATGCCGAGATTTCAACGAAAGGAGTGGATCTCACCGAAAAGATTTTTCGAAAAAACGGCCACAATGTGCATCTCGTGGGAATGATGCACATTGGAGACGATTCTTATTACACTGGCCTCAAAGAACGTATCAACGCCATCCCACAAGCAGGTGGGAAACGCCTCGTGCTTACGGAAGGTGTCTCGGACCGCAACAACGTCATCCCCGAAGACTTCGCCAATGGGAAAACTTACGAACGCTGGGCCAAGTTGCTTGGAATCGAGGCACAAACAGAACTCAATACAACAACCGAGATTCCCGCTGTTAGCCCAGACCCCACCACTCCTGCCACTACCAATCCACTCGTTACTTGGCTCAATGCAGACATCGATGTTTCAGATCTTGAGCCAAATCACCTCGCGCTATTGGTTAAACTTTTGAATGTCGCCAGTTCTCCCGATTTTAGCAAGATGATCAATCCAGATATAGGTAGCGTTACCGGATCACAACTAGAAAGCCTGTTCAAAGATGCGCTCATCGGCACCCGCAATGATGCCTTAATGAAAAAGTACACCGAGATCGCTGAAGGCTACCAAGAAGTATATATTCCATGGGGTGCTGCGCATCTCCCAGATATAGAGAAACGCCTTCTCGCCCTCGGCTATCTACAAACTGACGAAGTGATGAGACCTATCATTAAATTCTGGAAGTGAGCTATCACAATGCGAAATGAACTTGCTCAATGCGGCATAAAAAATGAGCACACTCACAGAGTGTGCTCACTGGAATTCTAGCCTTTGTTAGGCGTTGAGTGAATCTCAAGATGCCTTACCGTAAACTTCGACTTCGATGTAGTGATTCATCTCGTTGGAGGTATTGCCATTGCTGTAAAGGCGGACGTAGCGGCCCTTGGTGCCTTTTCCGTTTACGATGAGACCGAAGCGGGATTCGACGTAGGGATTGTCTGTGCCCTTACCCATTTTCGAGGTGTCATCATAATCGTTGTTATAGATTGTGGTGACTCCGGTTTTAAAAGTGGCATCATCTGAAATTTGGATGATCACATCATTGTAAGCACGCTTTTGGGAGTGGAAGTGCCACAGCCAAATGGCCGAGACGGAGCTGGTTTTTTCAAGATCGATCTGGACCCATTGCAGGCCATCGAGGAGCTCGACGAAATAACCTTCGCCAGCGTCTTTGTCGCCATCCGTGAGGAGTGTGAGATCGCCGATGATAGGATTCTCGTCACTGCT
>JAYULG010000239.1:0-3289 GCA_043763755.1 Akkermansiaceae bacterium
TCACGGGTTCCGCTAGGGACGTTGAACCAGACATTGCGGTCTGCCCAGCGCCAGTTGCTTAAATGACTTCATACTATCAAGTGCCCTCCGGCATGCAGCCCCCGCGCCAGCCGCATGTTAGGCTCGTCGTCACTCGCATCCTCAGCCTCACACTTCAATTTGCTTTTAGCCAACCAATGTCTTCTTCAAGAAACCCGCGCGACGATGTTCTCTAATATTTCCTCCACTCCGGCATCGATTCCGAGGGTGATGCCTTCATCTGGATGAGGTTCCTCCAAGGCGGCGAGTTGGCTTTCTAGCATTCCTGCCTTCATGAAATGCCCTGCCCTGCCCGCCAAACGCTCTGCGAGCAGCGCTGCCTCGCCTCGCAGGTAAATCAACTGGATACCGGCGCTGCCCACCCCTAAACTTTCGCGGTAGGATTTTTTCAATGCGGAGCAGGCCAAGACGCTGCGTTTGCCATCTGGGGTGGCATCGATCACTTCGCGCTTGAGGCGGACGAGCCATGGCTCGCGGTCCGCATCATTGAGCGGGATTCCAGCGGCCATTTTCGCGTGGTTCGACTCTGGATGGAAGTCATCCGCATCGAAAAACTCCGCCCCCAGCCGCTGGGCAAGCCGCGCCCCGACGGTTGATTTCCCAGATCCCGCCACCCCCATCACGATCATGACGCGCACGTTTTTCACAAAAACAGCATGGAAGCGGCAGCAGGGGTCTTTCAATCACAAGTTTTCAAAGCAAAGAAACCAGTTTGAAAATGCCTGAAAATGTGGGATACGCTCCACGCGCAGTTCTTGCTGCTCACCGATTCATGAATTCTGCCCTCCTTGAAATTTTCATCGTCCTGATTCTCCTGATCGCCAATGGCGTTTTTGCGATGACTGAAATCGCGATTGTTTCCTCCCGCAAAGCACTGCTCCAAGCGATGGCAGACAAGGGAAATAGCGGGGCTGCCAAGGCGTTGGTCCTCTCAGAATCGCCGAACCGATTTCTCTCCACCGTCCAGATCGGGATCACTTTGGTAGGGATCGTGGCCGGTGCTTTGGGCAGCGGCACGGTGGCGCAAAACCTTGCGGGAATCATCGCGCCTTTGCCATGGATTGGCGACTACGCGAAGCAAATTTCCCTGCTCATCGTCATCAGCATTTTGACGTATCTCTCACTGGTGGTAGGGGAACTGGCACCAAAGCGGCTGGCCATGAAATTTCCTGAAGCCATCGCCTCTGCCATGGCGGGACCGATGGCGGCGCTGTCATCAATCGCCTCGCCAGTGGTCTCCTTGCTCTCATGGTCCACTGCTGCGTTGTTGAAAATTTTTCGCATCCGCGAGACCGAAGGTGGGGGAGTCTCACGCGAGGAAATCACCGTGATGGTGCGGCAAGGGATGGTGGCGGGCAGCATCAACCGCAGCGAATCCCGGATGATGGAAGGGGTGATCGGCTTTGAAAAACTCGTTGCTTATGATTTGATGATTCCGAGGACGCGGATTCTATGGATCGAAAAATCCGCCACCCACGATAGCGTTTGGCCCGCGATCATGCGCAGCACGCAGGGGGTTTTCCCGGTGTTCGAGGGGCGGCGCGATCACCTCATCGGCGCGGTCTCGATCAAAGAGATTTACGGCGCATTTGCCGCTGGGAAAGCAGTTTCCTTCGGGGAAATCATGCAACCGCCGCTCTTCGTGCCAGAAGTCCAAAAGGCGAGCAGCTTGTTAGAAATGTTTCGTGAATCTGGCCAACGCGCTGCCTTCGTGATTGATGAATTCGGCAGCGTGATGGGCATGGTCACCCTCATCGACTTAATGGAATCCATCGTCGGCGATGTGCCATCGCGTGAGGAAAAACTTGTCCTGCCGATGCGCAAGCGGGCGGACGGCAGTTGGTTGATCGATGGGATTTGCGAGATCGAGAAACTTTCAGAATATCTCCCCGGCTTCGAACTCCCTGATGGTGGCGGCGATGTCTATCAGACGGTTTCAGGATGGATGGTGAATGAGCTGGAGCGCATCCCCACCGAGACGGATCAGATCGTGCATGGCGAGTGGACTTTCGAGGTGGTGGATATGGATGGCATCCGGGTGGACAAGCTGCTGGCGACGCGGGCTTCAGATAGTTAAAAACTGGGAGTGCCGCAACTTCGTATGCAATCCTGTCTTGAAATGCTGGAAACGGCATGCATTCTCGCCGCCCGCCCATGGCAGGACCCATCTTTCAAGCACTTCCCGGATTCCGCGATTTCACTCCCCGTGAGTGCGCGGTGCGTAATTATTTGTTCGAGACATGGCGCTCAGTCGCGCGGCGCTGCGGCTACGTGGAGTATGACACTCCCATCCTCGAAGATACAGGGCTTTACCTCAAAAAATCTGGCGGAGAACTCTCATCGCAGCTATTTCGGTTTGAGGACCAAGGTGGACGCGATGTGACGCTGCGGCCTGAAGTGACCGCCTCGCTTGCACGGCTCGTGGCCCAGCACCAACGTGATTTTCCTAAGCCACTCAAGTGGTTTGAAATCGGCCAATGTTTCCGCTACGAAAAACCTCAGAAGGGCAGGGGACGTGAGTTTTATCAATTCAACGTCGATATTCTCGGTGAGGCTGGCCCCTCCGCAGATGCGGAATTGATCGCGCTGGCCATTGAGACGATGCTTGCTTTTGGATTCGTAGCCGGTGACTTCGTGGTGCGCATTTCAGATCGCCAAGCATGGCTTGATTTCATGGCGAAACATCACATCGCGGAAGAGCGCATCCCCGAGTTTTTGGGGATCATCGATAAAATCGACCGGGAAAAGCCCGAGGTCTTATTGCAGAAACTGGCGGCATTTTCCCTCACGCCCGAGGGTGTGCGAGCATTCATCGCAGATCCCGCAAACGCCTCGGCGGCATACCTCGCCATTCAAGTGGATCTCGCGGCCCGTGGTTTCGCGCATTGTGTGGAGCTTGATCTTTCCATCGTACGCGGCCTGGCCTACTACACTGGGGTGGTGTTTGAGGTTTTTGATGCAAAAAAGTCGATGCGTGCCGTCGCTGGTGGTGGACGCTACGATACTTTGGTCTCCACCATCTCTGAAGGCGCGGTGGATTTACCAGCCACGGGATTTGCAATGGGTGATTATGTGATACGAAACCTCATTGAAGAGACCACCCACACCGCTATGCAGCTTGAAGTGTGGCTCCAGCGGAATGCGGCTGCATGCGATGTCTATCTCGTCCTCGCAGACGAATCAAAACGCGCGGAATCTCTCAAACTTCTCACAGATCTGCGGCGTGCGGGCATTTCTACAGACATCGCGC
>JAYULG010000240.1:0-11723 GCA_043763755.1 Akkermansiaceae bacterium
GTGGAAGCGATGCGGCGGGGAGCTTGGCATTTCGTCACCAAGCCGCTCAATCTGGATGAAGTAGAAATGCAGCTCAAGCGCGCATTGCGCAGCCGCACCTTGGAGGCGGAAGTGCAAGTGCTCACCCAGCAGGTGAAAAAATCCCACAAGCTGGAGCGTCTGATCGGGAAATCCGCGGCGATCGGGAAAGTTTCCGAACTCATTCAACAAGTGGCTGCCACTCGTGCCACCGTCCTCATCGAGGGGGAATCCGGCACTGGCAAGGAGGTGGTGGCCACCACATTGCACCATTTATCTGGCAGGCCTGCGGCGAAGTTAGTGACCGTGCATTGCGCCGCACTCTCACCGCAGTTGTTAGAGAGCGAGCTTTTCGGCCATGAGAAGGGCGCCTTCACGGGTGCGGCACAACGCCGCATCGGGCGCTTCGAGCAGGCAGACGGCGGGACTTTGTTTCTTGATGAGATTGGTGAAATCGATTCCGCCACCCAAGTCAAACTCCTGCGCGTGCTCTCGGAGCGCAGCCTCGAACGGGTTGGCTCGAATTCACCCATCAAGGTGGATGTGCGAGTCATCGCTGCGACGAACAAAAACCTGCGGGAAATGGTGGATCGCGGGACGTTTCGGGAAGATTTATATTTTCGCCTCAATGTGGTGAAAATTGAGACGCCGCCGCTGCGAGATCGCCCGGAGGATATCATGCTGCTGGCCAATAGTTTTCTCCAAGAATTCGCTAAAGAAAATGAGCGCCCGCTCAAGCCGATGACGGATGATGCTGTGGCGCTTTTACAATCCTACCTCTGGCCTGGCAATGTCCGTGAGCTGCGCACCGCCATCGAACATGGGGTGGTGATGAGCAACGATCCACAGATAGAAGTCCGCCATTTGCCGCAATTCCTTCATTTTAAATCACAAGCACTGCCGGAATCCGCGCCGCATCATAAAATCACCCTTGATGCTCGGGCGGATTTCAACTTGCATGCCCTTGAGACTCAAACCATCCGCGCTGCATTGGCCACCGCCGCAGGAAACCGCACACACGCTGCGGACCTGCTCGGAGTCAGTCGCAGGACGCTTCAGCGAAAGTTGAAGGAACTTGAAATCTCAGCCTAGCCGCCCCTCTTTTATCCCCAATTTTCATGAGTCAATCTTCTTCGAGTTTCGATACCGGCATCATCATCCGGCGCAGTTTGTTTTTTTTGGTATTGGTGGCACTTACGCTGGGAAATCTCTTCACCCTCTTCCGTGGTCTGAATTCTCCGCAGGCGATGGACCAAGCGCAGATCGCACGTGAAATCGCCCGTGGCAATGGATTCACCACCAAGATGATCCGCCCGGTGGCTTACGATCAGGCGCGGAAAGGCGAAGAACGCTCCGTCTCACTCGTCGGTTTCCAAGACACGTATCACTCGCCGCTCAATCCACTGCTCAATGCTGCGGTGCTCAAGCTCATCGGCGCGGATGATGCAGATGCGTGGCAAATGAGTGAAAACGAAGTCGTCTTTCCGCTAGATCGGGTCATCGCCACTGTCAGCACCTTGTTTTTCCTGATGGCCATCGGCGTCACTTACCTGCTCGTTTCTCGGATCTTTGATGCGAAAATCGCTGGGGTGACGGCGATCCTCATGCTGTTTTGTGAAACGTTTTGGAATTACTCGCTCAGCGGCCTGCCCCAGATGCTTATGCTGCTGCTTTTTTCCTGCGGGATTTATTTTGTCTATCGCGCGGTGGAGGCCACTGCGGATGGGAAAATCGCGATGGTGCCTGCAGTGATTGCCGGGGTGTTTTTCACCCTGCTCGCCCTCACGCATTGGATGACGGTGTGGATCGCACTCGGCTACATCATCTTTGCCGCGGTGGCCTTCCGCCCGCGTGGGCTTGTGGGAATCGCGGTGCTTTTGCTTCTCATCGTCGCAGGCATCGGGCCGATTACTCGGAACATCAATATCACTGGCACGCCGCTGGGCACCGCATTTCTCACCCTTTACAATGGCCTTGGAAGTGGCTCTGAGGAAATGGTCATGCGCACTAGCGATCTTGCGGCAGAGCCTCTCGTTCTCGATGGTCTCATCGCGAAAATCCTCCGCACCACCTTACTTCAAGGCACGGATATCATTCCATTCCTAGGTGGCATCCTCGTAGCGCCATTGTTTTTCCTCGCTCTGTTGCATCCTTTTAAGCGCGGATCGATTGCGAATTTCCGCTGGGCCATACTGCTCATGTGGGTCACCAGCGCCTTCGGCCTCGCGATTTTTGGAATCACCACCGCGCCGCTTGATCCGAATCAGATTCTCCTGCTCTTCGCCCCCGTGATGACAGCCTATGGGCTAGCATTCGTCTCCATTCTCTGGAGTCGGCTCGAAGTGGTGGCTACCACGCCGCTTTTGCAGAATGTCCATCACATCGTCATCGTCGGCATCTGTGCCTTGCCGCTGGTGCTTTCGCTTCCGCAGAAAGTCCGTGTCGGCATGCAGATGCGGGACCGCGGCGTGCCTCACTGGCCACCTTATTACGCCCCGGCTCTCAATAGCACCAAGACTGGGCTGAAGGGCTGGATCACAGAAAAACAGGTCGTTTTCTCGGATCAACCATGGGCAGTCGCGTGGTATGCAGACCGCATCAGTGTTTGGCTGCCGCCCACTCGCCAAGGATTTGAGAAAATCGAAGCTACCGCCGCAGACCTCCAGACACCCATCGCCGGGATTCTCATTTCCCCTACTTCGCATGGCTCTGGGCCGATTTCCGATGTGGCAGGGCGTTTCAGAGACTTCACCTCGCTCATTTTCAATGGCCGAATCCTGCTCGCCACCTACCCACCTGGAATCACTATTTACGATAAAGACCAGCGCACTGCAGCCATCGTCAAGCGCTACTCCTTTCCGCAGCCGCTCGTGGGCATGGACATGGTTTATTACAGTGATCGTGCCATACGCGCCACTGAGGAAGCGCCGAAAAACTAGCTTGGAAAAAAATCGCCCGATGAGCCGCCGCAAAGCCACCACAGACACCGCCTCAGAGGAAAGCAGCCCATCCTTCGAGGAGGCACTTGCCGCGCTCGAAGGAATCGTAGAGGCCATGGAAAACGAGCAACTCCCGCTCGAAGACCTCGTCACTCACTATGAGCAAGGTTCCGCGCTCTTGAATCGCTGCGAAGGGATCCTCAATGCCGCGAAGGGCCGCATCGAGCTCATCACTCTGCGCAATCAAAACGAAATCTCGCTGGATTCCTCAGCCAGCCCGGCAGATACTCCACCATCTCCATTGGCCCATTCCTCGGATGATCCATCCGAAGCCGAAGACGAAAATGACATCCGCCTTTTCTAAGCCACCCGCCCTTGGCCCGCTGCTTTCTACCATCCATTCCCCCAGCGACGTCAAAAAACTCGCCGATGGTGACCTCCTCAAGCTGACCGGTGAGATCCGCCGCACTCTCATTGAATGCCTATCGAAAACAGGCGGCCACCTCGGGCCGAATCTCGGCGTGGTGGAACTGAGTGTGGCCCTGCACCGCGTTTTTTCCACGCCCAAGGATAAGTTCGTTTTCGATGTTTCCCACCAAGGCTACGTCCATAAAATGCTCACCGGGCGGGCCGCACAGATTCACACCATCCGCACCTATGAGGGCCTCAATGGCTTTCTCCTCCGCAGCGAATCTGAGCACGATTGCTACGGCGCAGGCCATGCAGGGACGGCGCTTTCCGCCGCCCTCGGGATCGCCGCTGCCCGTGATTTAGCCGGCGGGGATAATCACGTCATCGCCATCGCCGGGGATGCAGCCTTCACCTGTGGCCCCACCTTGGAAGCGCTCAATAACATCGCGGAAACTACCAAGAAATTCATCGTCGTCCTCAATGACAATGAGTGGTCGATTGATAAAAACGTGGGTGCCATCGCCCGTTATTTCAATGCGCTCCAGACGCACTCCACCTACGCGTCCGTCCGCAGGCAGGCTGCTGAATTTGTCGAAAAAGTTGCAGGCAAGGCCGTCCGCACGTTGGCCCACAAGGTGGAGGAAGGCGCGAAAAATTTGCTTTTCCAAAACGTCTTGTTTGAGAAATTCGGCATGCGTTATTTCGGCCCCATCGATGGGCATGACCTGCCGCTGCTAGTCCGCACTTTCGAGCATCTCAAGACGCTTCACGAGCCAGTCGTCCTCCACATCATCACCGAGAAAGGCCGCGGCTACCAACCCGCCTTGGACAATCCCGGGAAATTTCACGGCCTCGGCACCTACAAAATCGAGGATGGCTCCACGGATGCCACTTCCACGCCCACCTGCTCAGATATTTTTGGCCGCGCCATCACAGACTTTGCAAAAAAAGATCCCAAAATCGTCGCAATCACCGCAGCCATGCCCGGTGGCACCAAGCTGGAAATTTTCAAAAAAGAACTGCCAGCCCGCTACTATGATGTGGGCATCGCAGAGGAGCACGCCGCACTTTTTGCATGCGGTCTAGCCACTGAGGGCTTCCGCCCATTTCTTGCGATCTACTCCACTTTCATGCAGCGCGCCTATGACATGATCATCCATGACATGGCGCTCCAAGGCCTGCCCGTGCGCCTCTGCATGGATCGTGGTGGCCTTTCCGGGGATGATGGTCCTACCCACCACGGCCTTTTCGATATTGGATATCTGCGTCACATCCCCGGCATCATCCACATGCAGCCCAAGGATGAAGATGAATTCGTGGACATGCTCCACACCATGGCCCACTACGATGCTGGTCCCACCGCCATCCGGTATCCTCGGGGCACCATCAAAGGCACGCCCATCAAGCCTACTCCCGCGTTGTTAGAAATCGGTAAAGCAGAGGTCCTCGCGGATGGCACCGATGTCGCCCTCATCGGCCTTGGGACGATGTTTGAAATGGCGGAGCGCACCAAAATACTGCTCGAAGCACGCGGTCTCTCTGTCGCCCTCATCAATCCGCGTTTCATCAAGCCACTCGATGGCCGCGTCTTCGAGGAGTTCGGGATAAAATGCAAAGTCCTCTGCACTTTTGAGGATCACGTGCTCCTCAATGGCTTCGGCGCATCCATCATCGAGCACCTCCACACCGCGGGGATCCACACCCCAGTCGAGCGCATCGGTTGGCCAGATGCGTTCATCGAGCATGGCAAGCCCGAGACGCTCCGCGAGATCCATGGCCTCACTGCGGCAGCGGCTGCCGAGAAAGTCGCCAAGCACTTTGCAAGCGTGTAGAAAACCCGCAATCTTCCACCTTGAATGTTGCCTAGCAAAGCGAGAGTCTCGCCCATGCCTGATGTGCCAGAAGCTGATTCCCGGTTCAGTGAATTTATAATTCTTCAAGCCCAGAACGCTGGATTGTTCCTCGGACAAATCCCAAATCCCCTCAATGGCCAGAAAGAAGTGAACCTCCGCGCTGCTAAATCCGTGATGGATGCGCTGGAAATGCTACTTGGGAAAACCTCTGGAAATCTCGTCCCATCCGAGTCCAAGCTCCTGCGGTCCGCCCTCGATAATCTCGGCCCACTCTACCAGGCGGCCCTCAAGCAAAGTTGATTTTCCACATAGCTCATGACGTTCGATCCCTTTCAAATCGGCAGTGTCCCCGTCGGCGGACCCACCCCATTTTTCATCCTCGGCCCCTGCGCCTTGGAGTCTGAGGCCTTTGCCTGGGAAATGGCCCGCTCGCTCAAGGAAATTGCGGATCGCACAGGCATTCACTTCATTTTCAAAGCCTCTTTTGATAAGGCAAACCGCACCTCCATCGGCGCCTTCCGCGGCCCCGGCGTGGCAGATGGCTGCCGCATCCTCGGGGAAATTGGTAAAGAACTCGGCCTCGCCGTCACCACAGACATTCACACCGCCGAGCAGGCAGACATTGCCGCAGAGCACGTCGATCTACTCCAAATCCCCGCATTTCTCTGCCGCCAGACGGATTTGCTCGAAGCCGCCGCCAAGACGGGTCGGGCCATCAACATCAAAAAAGGCCAATTTCTCGCTCCTCTTGATACCGTGAATATCGGCGGAAAAATGCGAGCTTTCGGCTGTGAGCGCTTCCTCATCACCGAACGTGGCACCACTTTTGGGTATAATAATTTAGTGGTCGATATGCGCTCACTCCACTGGATGCGGAAAGAAGGCCTGCCCATCATTTTTGATGCCACCCACTCGGTGCAACGCCCCGGCGGACTCGGCGGGGCCACCGGTGGCGATGGTGAGCTGGCACCCGTTCTCGCCCGCGCGGCTGTGGCCACCGGTGTGGATGGGCTGTTTATGGAAGTTCACTCAGATCCTGCAAACGCGCTCTCGGATGGCCCGAATCAGATCCCGCTGGAGTTCATTGAAGATCTACTCGTGAAACTTATTTCCATCCATCACGCCTCGCACTGATTTCCCCCTCCACTCCTTGCTTCATTACCTGACAGCTCTCGCATTGGTGGCCCCCGCATCGCTTCTGGGGCAGGCACCCATCGCGAAAAAGTCGCAGCTTCCCGCTATTTCCCTACTCCCAGATGGTAGCGAACTCAAAGGTGTAATGCTTCCCCGTTACGACGAAAATCAAAATCTCGTCGGCGTCCTGAAGGCCGAAACCATGACGCTCGTCAATGATGAGGAAATTGCTGGCACCAGCGTTACCCTCGAGTTTTTCAATCCAGATGAATCGCCCCGAGGCCGCGTGGACCTGAAAAACGCAACCTTTTACCGCAGCAAAGGTCTGATTGAGGCCAAGCAAAACGTCGCCATCACCAGCGATCGACTCACCGCTCATGGCAGTGGCCTCGTGTATTCTCTCACCAATGGCGAAGGCTATCTGTCAGGCCCAGTCACCACCACCATTCAGAATCCCACCGAGACGACCATGCACCAGCCTAGCAATACACTCCGCGCCACGGCCCTCGCTGGCCTTGCATTGGTATCCCAGCCGCTTGCCGCCGCCCCGCCGCCCGCGCCTACGGTGGAGGAAATTGCCGCGCTCAAGGCGGATGCCGCCAGCAAGGCCCCGGCGCTCGCCACGGCAAATGCTCAGACTGAACAGCTCCTCACTGAAGCCAAAGCGCTGGGTGCGGAAGCAAGTGCTGCCGCAGCCACCTTCCTCGCAGACGCAAAGATTCCCAATCCCGCTGCTGACATTCCACAAATCACCGACGCGAAGCCTCTCGATGTGAAGCCAAGCCCAACGCGAACGACCATCGACTGCGATGGCGGAATGTATTTCGACGCCGACGAAGGCATCATTGTTTTTTCCAAAAACGTCATCGTGAAAGACCCGCGCTTCGATCTTTCCGGAGCAAATGAACTCAAAGTTTTTCTCAGCAAAAAACCGCCGCCAGCGGCTGATGCGACCGAAAAAGAGGCAGAAAAACCCGCGATGGGTAACATGGGTGCCAGCTTCGGCGATGTAGAACGCATCCTCGCCACTGGTGCGGTGCGCATCCTCCAAAAAAATGTTGAAGGTGGTAAGGGGGCCATCGAAGCCAGCGGTGCGATTTTTAATTACGATACTAAATCAGGCGAGATCGTCATCAGTGGCGGCTTCCCTTGGTTCCTCCAAGATGCAAACTTCGCCCGTGCTCGCGAACCGAATTTAGTTTTACGAATTCAGAAATCAGGAATCGCTACTACTGAGGGTAATTGGCAGTTCGGTTTAGAACGTAACCAGAAAAACTGAAGTGACTACGCACGATCCAGGCTCTAGCTGCTGCAACCCCAAAACCGCAGTCCTCTACGCCCAAGGTCTGCGCAAGACTTACGGCGGGCGCGCCGTCGTCGATGGCGTGACCATCACCGTCCAGCCGCGTGAAATCGTCGGCTTGTTAGGCCCAAACGGCGCGGGAAAAACGACTTCCTTTTACATGATCGCAGGATTGATCCCCGCCGATGCTGGGTCAGTCACCTTTAACGGACATGACATGTCAAAAATGCCGATGCATCGCCGCGCCCGCCTTGGCCTCGGCTACTTGCCGCAGGAAGAATCCGTCTTTCGCAAGCTATCAGTGCTCGATAATTTGTTAGCCATTCTCGAAACGCGGCCAAACCTCAACAAGCAAGAGCGCTACGACCGGGCCAATGATTTGCTCTCACGCTTTGGCATCGCAAAGCTTGCCAAGTCGCTTGCCATCACGCTCTCGGGAGGTGAAAAGCGCCGCCTCGCCATTGCCCGCTCGCTGTGCTCGGATCCCACGCTCTTGATGCTGGATGAGCCTTTCGCCGGCATCGATCCCATCGCCGTTGAGGACATCCAGCGCATCGTCCGTGAGCTGCGGGATCGCGATGGTCTCGCAATTTTAATTACAGATCACTCTGTGCGTGAGACACTTACCATCACGGATCGTGCCTTCCTCATTCATGATGGCCGCGTGATCCTTGAAGGCGTTTCTGACGAACTCGTGAATGATCCTATCGCCCGGAAACACTACCTTGGCGAAGATTTCCGCATGTAGGCTAGGGGGACACACGCGCCCTCGCGTGTAGTCTTTGGCTCCCCCGCCGAAGACAGGCACCAAGCTCGGGCAGGGCATACAAAAACTCCCCCCGGAAACCACATTAGCGCGCATCAAAACCGCTTCGTGAAAGAAACTCGAAACGTCCGCGGCTCTGCTGGGTGCAGATGAATGTCTTCCACAGGGCCTGCCTCGCCCGCAAGCTGGCTCTCATAGAAATATTCGATATCATTATCATTTCTACCTAACAGATTCAGGCAATCCACTGCTACTTCCCAATCATTCTTCCGATAGCCGATGCGGCCATTCACCTGCCAATTTTGGCGGGATTCCACACTGCCATCCTCAATCAGTGGGCGCGGACCAAAGTAACGGGAACGTAAGCTGCCAAAAATGCCCTCTTCTTTTCCGATAGAAATCCCGCTACTCATGACAAATGGGACTGCTCCGGGAATATCATTGGCATCACCCACGCCTAACAATTTCGCTTCGGCTAGGGTGGCTTCGTTATCGAGTTTTACCCAATCATTGATCTGCCAGTAGGTGGCCCACTCGATTCCATAGCGTTCAGACGCGGGGCCAGCCTCAGATGTGCCAGCATCACCTACATATAATAACTCTGAGTCGCTATGGAGATAGAACAAAGAAACCGTGCTGACGATGTCACGCACGGCCTCGGTGCGGACTCCAAGTTCATAACCAAACGTGCGCACCAGTGGATCTACAGGACCATTGGCGAGAGTTACACCTCTGGCATCATTGCTATGGAAACCTGTACCTGCATTCACATAAATTTCTGTATCTGCCCACGGACCAAAAATGAGGCTTAGCTTAGGACTGATAATTCCATCTGTATCATTGCCGGAATCCGCAGTATTTGCTTGGCTATCGATATCAAAATAAAAGCCATCCGCGCGCAGACCCGGCTGAATGCGGAACCAATCATTCACATGATAGATGCCCGTGGCGAATATACCTAGGCTGCCTTCATAGACATCATCGTCTTTCAGAGTATTGAAGCGCTTGGTCTGGTTAGTATTATAGAGTCCGATGCCATTGATGAAATCATGGCGAGTCTGCAGGCCGATTTTAAGTTTATCCCTAGCACCAAGATCCCACTCACGAGAGATTTCTCCGCCAGTGAAAATGCGCTCTTCGCTCTGCTCGAATTGATCGCCATTGACGGGGTCTTCTAGAAAATAAGTAAAGTTTGAGAAAAGCTCTAGATCATAGGTGCCCACATAAAAATCTGCATGAGTCCGCCCGTTGGTATGCTCATGGTCCCATGCCGCCATGATACTATAGCGGCTAGACTCGCCGCCCACTGTATCATCAATATTACCGAGGCGATCTAAGCTCCCATCGCGGATGGCGCGTTGTGGGATTTGATCGGTAGAATCCCATGCACCATCATAGCCCATCGCGGTGATGCTGAAGCGGTCTGGGCCGGATTCTTTATAGTATTTTAGAAAACCGTTGATACGTTGTGAGTTCCCATCGCGCTGCCACGGGCCATCATAATAATTATACTCTAAGGCATACGTCAGCCCAGAGCGCTCATTGGCTGTCGGAGTGAGGATTGGATTTTTCGAACCTCTATCTTGAGGTGTGGCAGCACCCGAGAGATCAATGGTACCGGCAAGCAGACCACGGAAATACTGATGCTCACCAAAGCCAAAGCTAGCGATGCTCTGAGGCAGCATATCAAAGAAGCGGAACCTTGCCGCACCCGCAGTGCTGAGATCACCCAGCTCGCCGTAAAATGGGCCTTTCCAATAGTCTAACTGATCGACTAGCTAGGGGATGATGGGGTTCAGATCCGCGTAGCCTTGGCCGTGGGCATGGGTGACGAAATTGACGGGTTGGCCGTCCATGCTGATGGCAAAATCTGTGCCGTGATCGAGATTGAAGCCACGGACGAAGTATTGGTTTGCCTTACCATCGCCCGAGTGCTGGGTGATCACCACTCCGGGGATGGACTCGAGGATTTCCCCGCGGCGCGATACGGGGCGGGCGGCGAGTTCCGCGGCGCTCGTTTGCCCTTTGGAAGCAGATGTGGCATCCCCGATGATGCTCTCTGCCTTGCCAGTGACCACAAGAGCATCTAACTCGCGCGGCTTATTGGGTTCTTCTTGATAGGCTAGTGTCTGCGCTTTTGCGGCGGTTGTAAGAAGGGAGAGAAAAAGCGACGCTGTGGAAAGTAGTCTCATGTCTATAGGATGGGGGTTGAGTTCGTGCATACCTTTGTGCCGCATGATGAACTATCATCAATACGGATAAGGGCGGCTATTGGATGCACTGCTTAAATTTTTAGATACGGTGGCTTTGCTTCGTCAGCATATCAATCCAATTCAAGGAATATCTTGACTTGATCTACCAAAAAATTCCATGCATTTTTTCGTTCTGCCCCTGCACGAGTAGCTCAGCGGTAGAGCGGTCCGCTTACACCGGATTGGTCGGCGGTTCGATCCCGTCCTCGTGTACCACTCTTCTTTGCCTAGATAATCATTCCAAAGCATCGAACCCAGAGGACTTACCCTTGCCGGCGGATGTGGGTAGAAAGCGGTAGTAAACTTCTAGCATGAGAGTGTTGAGAGCTTGGAGGTAGATATCTCTGGATTCACCAGCAGCTTGGGTGCCATTGACATGGACAAGCTTACCGCCGCCGCCTTCATATTTGAATGAGCCATCTTCGTTTTGGGCGGGAAGGATGTCTGCGATGATTGCCTGGTTCATGGCTTCCCATTGTTTTCCGCCAGCATTTCGCATCACTTGCACGCCGTAATACCAGCCATAAAGATCAGCATTGGAGCCTGCATATTCAAAGGTCCATAGTGGGCGAAAATCCTTTTCATCTTCATTTACCAGAGGTTTACCGCGTAGCTCGAGACCATCTGCGATCAATTTGACGGCATCGCGTGCGGGTTTGGTGTTTCCTTTATACCACTGCTGCAAGACGAGTGCGCCTACGGCTGTCATGTTTGGGTTAATTTGATCGCCGCTGTAGGCGAACTTTCCGTCTCCTTTGTAGGCGATGCGTGCGAGGTGATCGAGGGCGATGCGGATGGCTTTATCAATATCTTTGGGCTTGTCTTCTTTTTTTGAAAAAGCTGCATCCACCGCCTTCAGTGCCTGCATTTGCCAACCTGCGACGGATAAATCATCCCGATCGCTGAGCTTGAAGGAGTAGTCCCAACTGCCATTCTTGTTTTGACCATTGATGATGATCAATGCTGCCTTGCGCACAGTTTCTTCAAGCTCTGGAAATGGGAATTGCAAACTGCGTGAGAAAGTGAGTGCCTCACCCAAAGCGTAGG
>JAYULG010000241.1:0-3278 GCA_043763755.1 Akkermansiaceae bacterium
AAGTCAGTTAGCGCACGCGGATGATCCGTTCTATTCACTCTCAGCCCTACCAGCGAATGGTAAGGAAGCGTTGAAGCGATTCCTCAGCGATCCGAATCCGGGTAAAATGTGGGACACTTTTGAGGAGACGACCTTCTTCAACAACCGTGCGCGAGGCGTGCTTGGAGAACTAAGTATCTACAAGCGCCATTTTGAGGAGTTAGGCTACTTGCAACATCCTATAGCGGAGGGATTTGATTTTACAGGGCCAGTGTGGGTTCAGATCAAAACCACCAAAGTCCCGGAGAATGCCTATCAGATGATGAAAACTGCGGTGAATGACCTTGTTGATAGCTCGCCGCCAGACAAGCCAATGCTGTTGCACATTCTTGTGCGGGAAGAAAACGCGGCAACCAATCAACTCAAGTCTCAAATTCAAGCGCATATTAACACTCTCGATCCTGAAGTTAGAGATCGTTTTCTGCTCACGAAAATTGAAACATTTGAATTCATCCCATGAGTGCTTCGTTTGATCGAGTCCGGTTTTATGTAACCTTTCCCGCAGTGCCTGTTCCAGTAGTGGAAGTGTGGCGAATTCTATCAGCTTACCTAAAAAATCATAAGTTTTTACCGAAGCAATTTGAAGTTTCTCAAATTGCAGGACATCAAGAAAAGTATCACTCGCCAAAACGTTTAAAGCTATCCGCTTCTGAGATCGAAAAGCTGATCGAGGAAAGGAAATTGGATGGGTTCGGAATTGACTCTGGAAGACTGCACAAAAGCTTAGATTTTAAACTTTATCATGCAAAAACTCTTGGCGAACAGACTACGTTTTATGGCGTCGCTGCTATTCAGGCCCATGCCCCCAATGATTGGGGGCCAATGCTGGAGACCTTACTTTCTAACTTCTTTTCCACTGGAGCGTGGCAGTGGCGCGGGTTGTATAGAGATTGGCAGGGAGCCAATTGTATTGAGATGGGATACGAAGAATTTTATGGGCAACTTCCTCCTGGTTACACAACGTGGCAAGAGCCTTCTATCGACGGTGACTTGCCGGGGAAAACGCTCATTGATATTTCTCTCAATCCGGGTAGATCTAAGCAGCTTTACCCTTACAGTCACTTCTATCCTTCCGCCGAGATGTGGCTAGGCCCATCATTTTGGCAATACACCAAATGCACCAAAGAAGAAGCCCTAGCTGCCGACTTCTACATCGAAAAACGGGACACTCCACACTATCTCTACCTCAAGTGCTGGCCGGATGCCTTCACCCGCCCAGATGGCGAACAAGGGCGGATGCAACAGCGGCTCTGGAAACTCTTCTTCCACGAAGATTGCGAATGGCCACCCGGCTCGGGAACGATCTGCGACGAACCGATGTATGGTCCGCCTGAGCTGATGCCCGGTTACAAAGCAGCCACGGACGGATGACTCCAAGAGTTTCATCCATATTTATCCAACGTGCAACGGTGCTGATACTTTCAGCATGGGTTGCACTTGGCGTGCCTGTCTTTGTGGCGCGCATACTGCAAGGCGCAGAAAAAGCCCATTGGAGTGAGAGCCTGCTCGTCATGGATAAGATCTCAGGGAATCTCAATCAAACCAGCCGAGAAGCAGGCTATATGTTTGGCTATACCTTCGGTTATGTTGGGGAACAGGCAGTAGTCGGACTTCTCACAGGTGGCACCATCAAAATCGGAGGTATCATGGCCAAAGGCGGCTTCAGAGTCGCCGGAGTAATTATAAAAAGTCAGGCTTTTTCTCATTGATTATAAAAAGTCAGGCTTTTTCTCATTGCGGAGTTTGCACGTTGCGCCTCCGAGCTTGCGCAGGAGGCGTCATATTTCGCGGCATCGGCCAAAATAGCCAGTTTCGAATCGACTGTCATAAGTTCCGATGAATAGTCGATTATTTGAAGAAAGATGCCAATAGAAAATCCGAAGGCATTCGGTTTCCGAGAGATTTGATTGAAATACCACTTCGCATCCAACCCATCGCAAGGCCTTTCTGCGAGGCGAAAAAGCCATTTGATTTGCGGTTTAAATCCCCCAGCTAGCACGCACCAACTCTTGTGCAGTGTTGCTGCTCATCCAATCCTTGCGGGAGGCAGGGGACAGGGCTGGTTTCGTTGCAAAAAATTTTCATAGCATCCATGACGCGAAGTCCCTACCCCTTTCTAGAAAGCAAAAGCACCATGAAACGCTCAAGCCTCTTCTCACTTATTTCTTGTCTCTGGATTCTGGGATCTCAAATCTCCCACGCAATCATGGATACAAACAGAAATCGCCTATCTGATATCTGGGAAAAAGCCTACAACTCTGGCGCACTTTTCCCTATATCTTATAATCCTTTGGCCGATCCTGATGGCGACGGCTGGATGAATAAAACCGAAGCCATCGCTGGCACCAATCCCAACGATGCCACATCCCCCGCAGGCATCGTCAGACCCACCATCCTCCACCTCCCCGCCACTCCCGGCATGCCTGCGGCAAATGGCAACCCCGCCACCGAGGCTACTCCCGAGGCATTCACCGTCACGTGGACCACTAAAATGGGAAAAGTATATAAAGTATGCTACTCCGCAGATCTCGACGCCGCGAGATGGCTAGCCATCGGAGATCCGCTCGCTGGCACTGGTGGCTCGATCTTCAAAACCATCCCTGTCACCCAGCTCAACGGCGGCATCCCCTCTAAACTCTTTTTTACCATCCACATCTACGATGAAGATCCCGACAATGATGGTCTCACCAGCGCCGAAGAGTGGGCATATTCGACTTCACCCCTAAAACGCGACAGTGACGGAGATGGAATCAACGATGGTATTGAGGTCCGCTACGGCACCAATCCCACCCTCCCCGATCAAGGCCCAAGGGCGGACCCAAGTGGCTCCCAAGATTCCGACAACGACGGCCTCTCAGGTGCCGCCGAGAACGACGCAGGAACAAACCCAAACAGCCCTGATACCGACCTAGACGGAAAACTCGATGGCCAAGACGCCGTGCCCCTTGAAAAGCTACTCAATTGGAAGAAAACTCCCGAATCGAACTACCTCAAACTTGAAGTCCAAAGTACTCCTGACGGATATGTAGCTATCGATATGAATGACAAAGGTCAAATACTTTTTAAGAATTCGCACACCCCTTACTATTCCTTCTCACCCCAAACAGTCGGTGCCATTTGGACGCCGGGCCTAGCCGCCGCCAGCAGTTGGCAATATTTACAATTCGACCCCCAGCCCTTCCAAATGAAAGGGTATAAAGGAGAAGAAATCCTCACCGTTACGACTCTTCCTCTAGTAC
>JAYULG010000242.1:0-3271 GCA_043763755.1 Akkermansiaceae bacterium
GCAGCTATGCTGTGAGCGCGATGGTCGTCTCAGCAGCCGTCGCCACGTTTGATGGGCCATTCAATTGGCGACTCGAAGCCATTGGAAAACCCGGGATGCATCAATCTCTCGTCATCCACCGCATCCGCACTCGCACCTCGTTAAGCAAGCGCGATGAATGGTATCCCACGGCACATCTCGGCAAACGCGCTGATTTTCAAACATCGAAAAGCAAATCCCAGACCTCCCGTGCCTCTTATCTCGTGCCCGGCTTGCTCCAAGTAAAACCGAAAGAAGATGGAGCCCTAGAAGTGATGGTCGACCTTACCATTAACACTCTATCCAAGGCAGAGCGGAAATCGGTCCGCTTTCGCATGGATCCATCTCAGTCCCGACAAGACGAATTCATTTTCATCCCCACAGAGATCGTGCAGAACATTGGGAAATCTGCTGAAGATTGGCAAGATCAAGGCTGGGATTGAGCGTTGCCTTGAAACGGATCCGCACTTAACTTCGCCGAGCTGCATGTCAAATTTTTCATCATTCCCCCGGATCACCTTCATCTGCATCTGTGTGGTTATGCCACTCGTCGCGCAAGACCTCCGCAGCCCTGCGCTCACGAATATCGCCGTTCCCAAGGCACCCGTGGGCATCGGCAGCGCGGCTGATGGGAATATCATGACGCGCAAGGATGCCCGCACCATCACTCTGAAAATACCTGCACCTCGCGGCCAAATCGTGGATCGGGAAGGGGAGTCTTTCGCCCAAAACCGCGTCGCCTATCAAGTGGCTTTGCAGTTCCGCCAATTCGAGAATGATGACCGCGATTTCGTCGTCAACTGGGCACGCACGCGCATCGATTCCCTGCAAGCCTTCGTCAAAAACCTCACCCCCAAGACCGATGAGGAGCTCTTCGATCACTATCGCCACCGCCGTTGGCTGCCGCTTTTAGTTAGCGGCCAGATCGGTGCGACTGAGGCGAAGAGTTTGGAGTCAAAGCTCACTGCGGGCCTCATTCTTCAGCCGATCTATGGGCGAATCTATCCGGAAGGTGATGCCGCAGCCCACATCATCGGCTACGCGGGCAGTGTGGGGAAGCTACCCACTGGGCCTATCAATTTCAATGATCCGCTCTGGGAAGAAAGCGAAGGCCGCTCGGGGTTAGAAAAAATCTTCGATGCCCAGCTCATTGGCGACCCTGGGATGAAGCGCCTGTTGTTTGATGAAAATGGAAATAAATTACTGGAAGAGCAGATCAAACGCCCACGCCCCGGTGGCACCATCGTCACCACGCTGGATATGAAGTGGCAAAAACTCGCGGAATCTACTTTGAAAAACGGTTGCCGCAGGGGCGCATTCGTCGTGATCGATGTCAATACGGGCGAGGTCCTTGTCATGGCTTCGCGGCCATCTTTCGATCTGAATTTATTTGTCCCCGGCATCAGTGACAAGGACTTCGAGGAGCTCAAGAACGATGTCTCACAGCCGCTCTTTGGCCGTGCGTTCCAGTCCGCCTATCCGCCCGCCTCCGCCTTCAAGCCCGTGGTCGCCCTCGCGGCTCTCAATAGCGGGGCAGTCACCGAGTTTTCTACCATTTACTGCCCCGCCGCCATGACCATTGGGCGAACTGAGTTTAAAAATTGGTCGAAAAATCCAGAAGGCTCCATCAATGTCAAACGAGCACTCGCTCGCTCCTGCAATACTTGGTTTTATCAAGTCGGCATCGATATAGGCCCTACTCTGTTTCTCGATCTCTCGCGCCGCCTCGGCTTCGGCGAGCGCTCAGGGCTGCCGCTCATGGGAGAAACTCCCGGCCTCGTTCCAAGCGATGAATGGATGCTGAAAAATGAAAAACGCCGCATCCTCAATGGCGATACCGCGAATCTTTCCATCGGCCAAGGCACCCTCCTCGCATCGCCCTTGCAAGTCGCGCAAGCCATGGCTGGCATCGCCAATGGCGGTGCCTTACCCAAGCTCCAGCTCATCCGCCAAGTGCAAGACACCCGAGGGCGCGTCGTCCAAGCGGCCCTTCCCGAGCGCAAAACGTGGCTGGGTGTGGATGAAAAAGCGGTGAAAATTGTCCAAAAAGGCATGAGCGATGTCGTCAATTCTGGCGGCGGCACTGGCAGAAGTGCTGGCCTCAGCTACACAACTCTTTGTGGTAAAACAGGCACCGCCCAGTGGGGGCCAAAAAGCAAAAACCAAAGGCTCGCATGGTTCGCTGGATTCCTGCCAGAAGACAACCCGCGCTATGCTTTCGCTGTCCTCTACGAAGGCCGGCCCGGCGAATCCGTCTCCGGCGGGAAAATGGCAGCTCCCATGGTCCGTAAATTTTTTGAAGGCATCAAAGACGATATCAAAGAAACCATCGCACCGCCGATGAAGGCGCTCGTCGTCGTGGACGAGGCGGAAGAAGTCCCGAAAATTTCGCCGGATGGCGAAGAGGCTGATGATGCTACTGAAGCCGGCGAGGAACTCAGCCCCGAGGACGACCCCATCGCGCTTCCCGGCGGCGTCGGCACCCTCAAAGCATTGCCCGTCGAGGCCCTGGATTCCGCTCTTCCAGCCGATGAGGATGTCGCTACCGATGAGACCCTGCCCGAAGACACCGAGCTGCCGCAAACGCCACCCGTCTCGCGCGCCATCCCCATTGGTGATGATGAAATCATCGATGATCCCACCGAAGAACCGTAAATTTTACCTTCATGAAAAACCTAGCCCTCCTGCTTTTTTGCTCCCTCGCATCCTGCACTGGCCAACAACCTCAAGTAGGGGTGCAAAAAGTTTACTCGGATGAAGCACCGCTCCCGAAAGGCTGGCCTGCACCCGGCCCCTACGATCAAGTCGCAGAGAAAACTTACCCCGCCTACCGCGCCGCATTTGCCACCAAGGGGCTACAAAGCTTTTCCTTTTTTAAACTCTTCAACCACATCAAAGCGGCGGATATCCCGATGACTGCCCCCGTCGAGATGGCAATGAACGAGAGTGACACTGGCTTGCTCAGAGCTGAAATGGCCTTCCTCTACCAAGACCAAACCGTGGGAAAACCCGGTGCCGCAGGCGAGGAAATCGAAGTGCGCGATGTGCCAGGCGCCAAAGTCTTCAGCTACGCATGGCAGGGAAAAGATACCAAAGCAAACATCGCGAAAGCACGCGACGCGCTACAAGCCACCCTCACCCAACGCAATCTCACGCCCAGCGGCTTCCGCCTTCTAGGCTACAATGGCCCCAGCACCCCAGACGAAAAGAAAACTTGGGAACTCCAAGCGCTGCTGAAATAGACTTGTTGAGG
>JAYULG010000243.1:0-3271 GCA_043763755.1 Akkermansiaceae bacterium
TGCGTTCTCCTGAGCGCGGCATGCTGCTTATCACTCACTACCAACGCCTGTTAGACTACATCAAGCCTGATCATGTGCACGTCATGGCGGGCGGTAAAATCGTCCGCTCCGGTGGCCCCGAACTTGCCCTCGAGCTCGAGGAAAATGGCTACGAGTTCCTGAAAGAACATGCACTCGCTTGAACGGCACACAATCTGAAAAATTTCAAATCTCCAATCTACTATGTCCTACGACACCACAGACACGCTCGACTATGACACTCGCGAAGCGATTGATATCGACCGCACAAAAGGCGACTTCACATTTCCAGAGCGAAACAAATTCGATGCTGGGCGTGGCCTCACCTCCGCCACCGTCGATTACATTTGCAATGTGAAGGATGACCCTGCGTGGGTCCGTGAATTTCGCCACAAGGCGCTGAAAGTTTTTCAGGACAAGCCAATGCCTACTAACTGGGCAACGGAAGACTTGAATGCCATCGATTTTGATATCATCCGCTATTATTTATCTGATGGTGAGAAACCCAAACGCTCATGGGACGATGTGCCAGCAGATGTATTAGAGACGTTTGAACGCCTCGGCATCCCTCAACAGGAACGAGCATTCCTTGCGGGAGTCGAAGCGCAATTTGACTCAGAAGCCGCATACTCCAACGTCAAAGAAGAACTCACCAAACAAGGAGTGATTTTTTGTAATTCTACCGAAGGACTCAAGGAGCACGAAGCAATTTTCCGCCCGTGGTTTGGTAAAGTAATCCCCACTGGAGACAATAAGTTTTCTGCGCTCAATAGTGCAGTTTTTTCCGGCGGGTCTTTCATATATATACCAAAAGGTCTCAAGCTCAAACAACCACTCCAAGCGTATTTCCGCATCAATTCGGAAAACTTTGGTCAATTTGAGCGCACACTCATCATCGCAGATGAAGGTGCAGAACTGATGTATATGGAAGGCTGCACCGCACCGAAGTTTGAGACAGCTACACTCCACTCCGCAGTTGTGGAACTCGTTGCTCTCAAAGGCGCAAAAATTCAGTATGTGACTGTGCAGAATTGGTCTTCTAATGTTTTTAACCTTGTCACCAAGCGCGGCATCGCCATGGAAGACGCAGAAGTGCGCTGGATCGATTGTAACATTGGCTCACGTCTCACCATGAAATATCCAGGCGTGATCATGAAAGGAAAACGCGCTCGCGGTGAAGTTATATCCATTGCTCTTGCCAACACAGGCCAGCACCAAGACACCGGCGCAAAGATGATCCATGCTGCGGATTATACAACTTCAAACGTAGTTTCAAAATCGATATCTGTCGGCGAAGGGCGCTCAACCTATCGCGGCCACGTCCATATCCCGAAACATCTCAAAGGTTGCAAAAACAACACGGAGTGTGATGCCTTGCTCATCAATAGCAAAAGCCGCACTGACACATATCCTGCTATCACCGTGAAGGGAAATCGCCACGCCACGCAGCATGAAGCGTCCGTTAGCCAAGTGTCCGATGAGATGCTTTTCTATATGCAACAACGCGGCCTCAACGAGGGCCAAGCCATGTCTTTAGCTGTTAATGGCTTCATCAATGATCTGGTAAGAGAATTTCCAATGGAATACTCCGTGGAACTCAAGCGTCTCATTGATTTGGAAATGGAAGGCAGCATTGGCTAATGACACGCCAGCTCTAGCCTCCACCTTTCTCATGACTACTTTTGAAATGCCATCTTTACTTGATTCTGCACCCGTCACCCCACCGTATTTACCTGAGTGGTTCGCCACCCGCCAACAGACCGCATGGGCCCGATATCTTGCCACCCCCGCTCCGAAACGCGGCGATGAGACATGGCGTTTTTCGAGTATCAAACAGCTCGATTTTTCCCAATTTCAAAAAGCTTCTGCATCAGGGGTAAATGATCTTGTTGTGCGTTCCAATGGCCTTGAAACACCAGCCGCGAAGTTAGTTTTTGTCAACGATGAGGTAGTTCATATTTCTTCTCACTTGCCAGACGGTGTGATTTGTTTACCGCTGGCTGAGGCGCTCGTTTCACATAGTGATCTTGTCCAACAACATTTCATGAGACAAGAGACTCGGCTCGGCTCAGCAAAGTTCGCAGCCTTGCATGAAGCAAATCTTACAAACGGAATCTTCATCTACGTTGCCGATTATTTAGAAGTAGAAGGAACTATTGAAATTCATCATTGGATCAAAGGTGAAAATACAGTGATCTTCCCGCACACACTCATCGTCACTGGTGAGGGATCAAAGGTCCGCGTAGTTGATATTTTCCGCTCTGCAGATGATTGCTCATTAGGGCTCGCAATCGCATTCAATGACCTCAGCGCAGGACCTAACTCGAAGTTAGACTATGTTATGATTCAAGCCTTCAACGAAGTAACCCGCGTCATTCAGATCAATGAAACCTCGGCCGCGCGTGATGCATCCACCACGAGCTTCATTCTCAATACGGGTGCTTCGTGGGCACGCAATGAATCGCTCTCTCGCCTAGAAGGTGCCGGCTCACGCTCTGATATGCTTTCCATCAGTATCCCAGCCCACGAGCAGGAATACGATCAACGCACTTTCCAACACCACGTTTCCCCAAGTGCGTCTTCGGATCTTTTGTATAAAAACTCTCTTTATGATGATTCTCGTACCATTTTCTCCGGCCTTATCTTCGTGGATGAAGGTGCGCACCACACGGATGCTTACCAGACCTGCCGAAATCTCTTAATGAGTGATACCTGCGAGGCTAACTCACTACCCGGCCTCGAAATCAATGCGGATCAGGTAAAATGCTCGCACGGCAGTACTTCATCTCAAGTCAGCGACGAAGAAATCTTCTACCTCTGCGCCCGCGGCATCGCTCCAGCACAAGCTCGACAACTCATCGCTCGTGGCTTCTCAGTAGATGCAGTGGAGCGGCTAAAGAATGATGAAATCGAAGCGCTCGTTCTCAAATTCATTGACGATAAGTTCGCCCAGATAACCTCAGGAGAAATGTAATTGAATCTTTTAGAAAGATTTTTGATAAAGGTTCCGTTGTAAGTTCCGGCTATTTTGGCCGAAAAGAAACAACGAAGTTTCCCTGACCGGCCGCTCTGAAACGTACCGATCCTTGGATCGTTTTTCGTAAAGAGCTGCATCTCGGGGAATCAGTGCTTTCGCATCAATCCAAACCCACAACCTAATGAAAATCCATCAAACCATGTCTTCCCGTGCTCGCGCCTTCTGTTCAGCGACAAAGATAAGCCTGCTCAGCCACACTCACACGCTCCTCATTAC
>JAYULG010000244.1:0-3252 GCA_043763755.1 Akkermansiaceae bacterium
GGAATTTCATCGCGAGATTTTAACATCGCCTCACGGATGGAGCGGTAGCCAGTGCAGCGGCAGAGGTTACCACAAAGCTGGTCTGCGATGGACTCGCGAGTGGGGCGATTCTCCGAGTGATAGGCCTCTGCCATAGCACAAATGATGCCCGGCGTGCAGTAGCCGCATTGGGAGCCATTGCCCTCTACCATGGCTTTCTGCACCGGGTGCAATTGATCATTTTGGGCTAAACCTTCTACGGTGATGATTTCCTTCCCTACGAGTGAAGCCACGAGTGCAAGGCAGCCGTTGATGGCTCGTAGCGGCTGGTTATCTTCACGCACGAGCAAGGTGCAGGCTCCACAATCACCTTCATTGCAGCCGCTTTTCGAACCGGTGCGCCCGCAGGCGCGGAGGAAATCAAGGATGCTCTGGTGCATCGGCACATCTGAAACATCCGTGGCCGT
The DNA here is from genome assembly GCA_043763755.1 of Akkermansiaceae bacterium. Classification (GTDB taxonomy): domain Bacteria; phylum Verrucomicrobiota; class Verrucomicrobiia; order Verrucomicrobiales; family Akkermansiaceae; genus Luteolibacter. Next base: position 447 of record JAYULG010000244.1, read on the forward strand.
GCCATTGATGACGATGATGTTAGAGCAAGCGGTGGACATTTTTATAGTATAAGTAACTGGCTGGCGTATTCCCCATCGCGACGAACCACTGTGGGCAATAAGGTGCCATCCAGATCACATCGCCAGCAGTCACTGGGTAATAGCTTTCATCAAGTCGATAAACACCTTGGCCAGCGAGCATGAGCAAGCCGTGTTCCATAATGTGAGTTTCCACAAATGGCAAAGTAGCTCCGGGCTGGTAGGTGAATATATTCATCGCAAGATCATACCGTGAATCAACAGGGAGTAGAGTTTTGAGCAATGCACGGGGATTTCCTAAGAAGGGTTCTCCTGTGATTTCCGAGGCAAGCCCATGGACGAGAGGCGGTAACGCAACTGCCGGATGGGGTTCGAAAATTTTGCGGAAAACGGTAATCCGAGTCGTAAACTTTCCTCGCAGCTTACATGCAGTGTGAGCCGGAATATAGATAAATCCCGTGGTGCTGAGCTGCACAATTTGTTCTGATAGTATGACTTCGCAACTTCCTGTTTCTACATATAGTGTATGCTCATGCTCATCTGCAGGAAATGTAGCAACTCCATTTTCTTGCGCAAACGTGATGAGAATCTGTGAAAAATCTGCACCCATCGCAGGGGAAATCATCACAAAGCCGCTTGCATTTTCCCATGTGGGAAAAGCGGATGGCACGTGACCATCTGGGGCAATAAGGGCGTGACTGATAGAAACGCGGGTGCGGGTGTGGCCGAAAAGTTGCATGTTTGAATCTATAGTTAAAGTTGAGTAGGTTTCAAAAATTTCCCACGGGTGTGATCACCAACTTGAGTGCCACGGAGATAGGTGGCAGCAATGGTGTATGCCGAATGCATTTCTAGATAGGGAGAAATCGGGTGACGGGTGAATAATGATTCTTTGGAAATGATAGAAGGCTGCTGGTTTACGATGACGAAATCCGCATCATTGCCGGGTAGAAGCGTACCTTTTCCAGCGAGTCTGAAATGGTGAGCTACATTAGCGGTGAGTTGAGCAAGGATTTCATGGCTATGCCCAAGCAACAAAGGCAGAGCGTGCTGGATGCCAGCGATGCCACCCCAGATGGCGAAGAAATCGGTGCCCTGTTTTAGATCGGGCGAAGATGGTGAATGATCGGAGCCGATGGTGTCAATTTCACCGGCGAGAAGCTTTTGCCAAAGGGCGGTGAGCGTCTCGTGAGAGCGTAGCGGCGGAGCACACTTGGCGGCGGGGCCGATGCGAATAGCGGCATAATCATCTAGCAATAAATAGTGCGGGCAGGTCTCGACGGTGACGCGGACACCTTGTTTTTTAGCGGCAGTGACGATTTCGATACCTTCTGGGCAAGAGACGTGGACGATGTGGAGGTGGCAGCCCGTCTCGCCTGCAAGATCGATGGCGATGCAAATGGCCGAAAGTTCAGCCGCGATGGGCCGGGAATCAAGCCAAGCACGCATATCGTTGGATTTAGGAGGGTAGTCTAATTGGTGCTGCCAAATGACTTCAGGATCTTCCGCATGCACGGCGACTGGAAGGCCGAGGCGGGCGGAAATTTGCATACCTTTGCGCAAGGTGGAGGGGGTGGCATCTTGGAATTCTGCGATGCCAGACGGGCACATGAAGGCTTTGAAACCTATAGCTCCGGCGTGGGCCATCGCTTCCATGTGATCGAGGGAATCTGGAGTGAGGCCGCCCCAGAGTGCGAAGTCGATACAGGATTTTTCTTCGGCGAGGCGGCGTTTCCCCTCGAGCGCGGCGCGGGTGATGACGGGCGGGCTGGAGTTCAGCGGCATGTCAAAATAGGCAGTGCCGCCACCCGCGGCCAGCGCACGAGATCCTGTGGCGATGCCTTCCCAAGAGGTGCGCCCGGGTTCATTGAAGTGGACGTGCGCATCGATCCAGCCAGGCAAGACGAGGGCATGCCGGGCATCGATTTCCTGCTTAGCGCTCTCCGCAAGAGTGGGAGCGGCAGCGGTGATTCGCCCATCTTGGATGGCGAGGGCGATATTTCGACCATGAATGATGAGGTCATTCATGCGGGCTGCGATTTCAGGAAATGAGTGAGAATCTGGATGCCGGAAGCGATGTCTTCAGATGATGCGTATTCGTCAGGATGGTGGCTGAGGCCCGCGCGGCAGCGGATGAATAGCATGGCGATGGGGCAGATCTTTGAGAGGATGACTCCATCATGGCCAGCACCACTAGGAAGCAAGCGAGAGGAACGAGTGATGGCAGTGAGAGAATGAAGAAGGTGGTTTGTGAGAATGTTATCACACAAAATAGCGGGGCAATCTTGGACGGTGTGCCACTCAAGCGTGAGGCCGCGCCTTGCGGTGATTTCTGAGAATCTTTGATGAAGTTCTGCTGATCGACTGGCTGGCCGCACACCAGATGTCGGACGACGGCCTTGTCGCCTTTGCGCCATCGGGTTCGGGGCTGGCCATCCAGTCGTGGAAGGATTCCGCCGACAGCATGAACCATGTCGATGGCAGCGCCGCGCCGACGCCGCTCGCGGTGGCCGAAGTGCAGGGTTATGCCTTTGCCGCCTTTCGTGCCGCTGCCGGCTTTTATCGCACGCTGGGCGAACCGGCGGCGGCGGCCGACAATGATGCCCGTGCCGAGCGGCTGGCGTCGGCATTTCACCACCGCTTCTGGATCGAAGAATTATCGACCTATGCGATGGCGATCGATGCGGCAGGCAAGCCGCTGGCGGTGTTGTCATCGGACCCCGGCCACTTGCTCTGGTCCGGCATTGTGCCCGAGGCCGTGGCACCGCGGCTCGCGGCGACGCTGCTC
>JAYULG010000245.1:0-3236 GCA_043763755.1 Akkermansiaceae bacterium
GCTGCCATCCGGTGCTCGATGGCCGCCTGATGCGGTTCGAGCCATGGATCGTCTATCACCAGTTGGGGTTTCACACTCATTGCGTCTGAGATTGACCATCCCACCAGATCCCGCAAAGCGAAATCCGTGTGCTGTTAGAGACTATTTTGTGGGCTGCATTGTTCTCATCCAGTGCGCATTTGGTGCTCAACAAGTTGCGCAAATTGAACGTGAAAATTTGCCGGCCTCTCATGGATCGTTATCCACTACATTTCTCGTAGAAACCAAATGTCACAAGTTTGTCACTTCGTAACTCACCTACTCTTAGAGACATGCAGCATTACCTGCTAGAACACTCTCGTGATATTTCAGAGACGTTTAGTAAATCCGAGGTCAAGTTTTAAAAAAAACAAAGCGTGGAACCCTTGTGGAATAGGGCGCAAAACTTTGAACTGTTAGAAGGATGTAAAAAGTTTTTCCCGCCACTCAAATCGTCCGTCATGTTTTCCCTCTCAGCGCGTTGGCATCCTCGGGGGAAGCAGCATAAGTGAGACATCAATTAATTTTTAAAAAACGAAGAACCGAAATGGAATCTGAGGAGTTCGAGGCGAGTGAGATGTCCGAGGAGATGACTCTTCAGGTTGAGGATGGGCGGGATTGGGACCATGTCTGTGAGGCCTTGCGAGAGATGCTCAGCCCGGATGCGATCCAACGTTGGTTCGGAGCCGTGAAATGGATGGGCGTAGAAGATGGAGTGGGATCACTCGCAGTGCCTGGAGAGATCCATCAAGTATGGATCGAGACAAATTACCTGCCAGAACTCACCATGGCCGTGACCCAGACTTACGAGGAAGTGCGCGAAGTGCGAGTGCTTGTGAGTGACGCGGTGGCAAGCCCCGGGACGGCCCCTCACAATTTCTTTTCCGCGCAGCAACGTTCCACAAAATCTGCCACATTAGAGGGTGAGGCGCTTGAACGCAGAACCAAGAGCGCAGGTTTAAATTCCGCCTGCACGTTTGATCGTTTTGTCGTTGGGGCAAATTGCCAGTTTGCCCACGCAGCGTGCGAGGCTGTGGCGAAAAAGTCCGGCCTCGGCTACAATCCGCTATTCATCTACGGCGGGCCAGGCCTTGGGAAAACCCACCTGATGCAGGCCATCGGTCACGAGCTTCTGCGCTGCCAACCGGGCACCCGCGTCATCTATCTCACCTGTGAGAAATTCACCAACGAGTTCATCGATGCCGTCCGCCGTGGTGACATCGAAAAATTCCGCCGCCGTTACCGCAGCTCGGATGTTTTACTGATCGATGATGTACAATTCCTCGGCGGCAAAGAACGCTCGCAAGAAGAGTTTTTCCACACGTTCAATACCTTGTTAGATGGGCGCAACCAAGTCGTTCTCACGTGTGATCGGCCCGCATGTGAAATCAAAAATCTCGAGCCACGCCTCGTTTCTCGCTTCGAGTGCGGGCTGACGGTGGAAATGCAAGCGCCCGAAATGGAAACGCGGATGGCCATTCTCAAAAAGAAAACGCTCGAGTGGAAAGTGCGTGTGGACGAATCCATCTTGCGCTTCCTCGCAGAGAAAATCCGCACCAATGTCCGCCGCTTAGAAGGGGCATTGATGCGTGTGGCCACCTACGCCTCGCTCGCTGGAGAAAGTGTAAGCGTCGAAAAAATCGAACATTTGCTGCGTGATCTTCTGCGGGAAGAAGCCAGCCGCCAAGTGACGATTGATGATATTCAAAAAGCCGTGGCAGATCACTATGATCTCCGCCTCGCAGACATGACGAGCCGCCGCCGTCCTGCCAGCGTCGCCTTTCCACGGCAAGTGGCGATGTTTCTCAGCCGCAGCCTGACGAAGGGCTCGCTGATGGAAATCGGCGAGGCTTTTGGCGGGCGGGATCACGGCACCGTCATCCACGCGTGCAAGAAAATCACTGAGAAAATTAACGTTGAACCCAGCTTGAAACACGCGCTAGAGCGGATCGAGTCACAGTTGCGCCGCTAATCCAGATTTCATTTAAGGAAAGTTCACAGAAGGCTTGCCAAGGACCAGTGAAAGCGGAAACTACGCCGCAACACCATTCCGGTTTACCATCCATGAAGTTCCGCATCTCCAAGGAAGCCTTTCTCGACGGACTCCAAAAAGTCCAACACGTCGTCAGCTCCCGCACCACTCTCCCGATTTTATCTAATGTTTTGCTCGTGGCCAAGGATGGCCGGCTGCAGTTCACCACTACGGATTTGGATGTCGGGATTACGGGTTCCGTGGAAGCGCAGATTGAAAAAGAAGGGGCTACCACGCTGCCTGCTAAGCGCCTTGTCAGCATCATTCGTGAGTTGCCAGCCAGTGAGGTAGAGGTCTCAGTGGATGGGAAAAACCACGCATCCATTCGCTGCGGCCCATCATTTTTCAAAATCATCGGCCTAGGTGAGGCGGAATTTCCGCCGCTGCCTGATTTCGAGGGCGCTAAGACCTTCAAAATTCCTCAGGCGATCTTGAAGGATGGGTTAAAAAAGACATCCTACGCAATTTCTACCGATGAGACACGCTACGTGCTCAACGGGATTTACACCTCCTTTCGCGATGGCAAGATAACTCTCGTCGCCACCGATGGGCGGCGCCTCGCAATGGTGGATGCAGACTTGGAATTCCCCGCCTCCCACGAAACGGATGTGATCATTCCTACCAAAGCGGTGCAAGAATTGCAGCGCCTCCTTGGGGATGCAGGTGAGGTCATCGTCAAGTTAAGCGATAGCCAAATCTCCTTCACCGTGGGCGATAGCTTGCTCGCCAGCAAACTCATCGAAGGCAATTATCCGAACTACCGCCAAGTGATCCCAGGCGATAGCAATGAGCGCGTCGTGATTTCCCGCGAGGCATTGTTAGAGACAGTCCGCCGCGTTTCACTATTATCCTCAGACAAGTCAAACTCCGTCAAATTGGTCTTCAGTGAAAACCACATTGAAGTCACCGCAAATTCCCCAGACGTGGGCGAGGCGCAAGAATCCATGGACGTGATCTATCAAGGGCCGCCGATGCAAATCGCTTTCAATCCCGAGTTTCTCCAAGCCCCACTGCGCGCCCTCGACACACAAGACATCTACATCGATCTCATTGACGAAATGAGCCCCGGCGTCCTGCGCATCGAAGGCACATTCCTCTACGTCCTGATGCCAATGCGCGTGACGAGCTGACAAAACGCAGAAGACATGCTCTCACCCAAAGACAGAATGTGGATGTGCGGTGAGAC
>JAYULG010000246.1:0-11530 GCA_043763755.1 Akkermansiaceae bacterium
GGCATCATCATCGCCCGATCCGTAAAACAGTGTGAATTTATGACGCATCCAGTTTGTATCCACGGAAATTTCCATGGCTGCCATCCATGCACTGATGTCCACCGCTTGGCCAGCGACACCATTGAGGTCATCTTGGCCAAACACATGGTAGAGCGAATGGCTGATATTCGCCCGGCCAATGTGGCCTTCGCCATTCCAACCCAAATAATACGCTTGTAGATCATGCGGGGCCACTGTGCCGATGGGTGACGGACGGACGATGTTGCCCGCGCTATCATAGACCAGCCCGCTGTCGCTGCCGCTGTCCCAATTGGCGAGGAAACTCAACTGTGTGGTGTACCCTTCCGTGAGGAAATCTTGGTAATAGATATTTGCAACGAATACGTTTTGGTTACGATCATCAAAAGTATTTAGCTCTGAGAAGGATTCTTTCTCAAATAAGTCAAACAATGCTAAGTTATACTGAATGCGATTTTTATGCAGGTTGCCAAGCACTCGATATCCCATGTTTGAATCAAAGAACACATGCCCACGGAAGTCTGCGTTGAAGGTCTGAATGCCCACGCGCGCTGCTGCGAAATCGTAATTCTCGGAATGATCTAACAAATGTGCTTCAAAAAAGAATTGCTGTAGCCCTAGACGATTTTCGAAGCGGTCCGTTTCGTTCGGGTCATTGGCTGAGGAAATCACGGGATCGAGAAATCCATCGAGATCTCCGGGGTTTACAATAGTCGAGTTGTCTGGAGGGTTATCCGTCGATTGATCAAGCCCGCGCGGGTCTGCGGAGATGACGTTTGCTTCATAACCAGAGATATAGTTTGTATTAAAAACTGGCTGAACACGGAATAGCCATTCTACGGGTTTGAAAGTTGTCTCTCCTCTAAATAAGTCAAAAATCAAACTAGTATTTGTATTGATAATGGTTTGATCATCTCTACCAAAAAACTCAGAGCTATTTGGCCTTGCGGCACTCACACCCGAAGGAATAGGAATCTCATGAATCTCAATCTCAGTGATGTTTTGTAAAGTGAGGGATGCAAATAGATCTTGTCCGTGAATTGGAATATCTCCTTTGAGCACACTTTGATAGTAGGGATGCCAAAGATAGGGCGTGGCCTCTTCGTAGGGAGTCTCTGCGGTTGTATCATTTGAATAGCGAGCCCATCTACCCGTAGCAATACGGTAGCGATCTTCCACTGCATTGCTGTGTGGCGGGAGTTCCGACTCTTGGTATTTTCCCGCATGCCAGTGTTCATAGATATGTTTCTCATAGCGCACTCCTCTTCGTGGCAATACCATTTGGTCATCGATTTCTGGCTCATATCGTTCCATCTCTGGCCCTTGCACAATCTCTGCTTCGATCTGCCGGCGCTCAAGCTCATCGCGGGGCAAGCGCATTTCATCCGATATATCAGGAATGAACCTCGGACTCTCTTGCGGCGATCCTGCGTCTCGGCTGAAAAACCGCTCATCTGATCCGCCCAGATCATCTTGGAAAAACCGACCGTTCGCAGGCCCCTTCTCCGCTATGCCAGCACTTTCTTTTATATCGTCCACTCCCATTCCCGGATCAGGATTGAAGCGCTCTGGCGGCAGTAAAGACTCCTTATCAATGAGGGTCTGTGCCTTGATTTGTAAAACGGGTAATGCGGGTTCTGGCGCGGGATCTACACTGGGATCGGGAGAAAAGCTTGCAGGGCTTTGTGGCACGGCATTCGCCAAGGCCTGCTGTGCCGTGATGCGGTCTGGACGTTTCTCACCCTGCGCTAGATCCCATTCAGGAGTTCCCTTATGCGGGGGATGATAACAGGTTGTCAACAAAACGGTCGTAGAGGCGACTAGTATGCGATGGCATACTTTGAGAAATCCGTTGATCATGGGAGTGGAGTTTCCATGGCTTGAGGATCACTGGTTTTGTTTCGCATCGCGGTGCGGTGCAGTTACTTGATTGAGTTTTTGGAGAAACTCATTTGTTGTATTATCATCAAAACTCTCGGGAGGTTTGGCAGCATCGAAGAGCGCCTTCAGTGGCTCCTTGGCAATCATTTCCTGCTGGCTAGATGCGATGATGGACTCATTCAAGCGGTCAAGCGCCAGTGCCAAGCGCTCCGCATAGTAGCCTGTAGACCAGGGGCGATACTCCTTGGCCACACGGTCAAACGCGCCCGCTTGGAATGGAGTCTGGTTAGCTATTAGTTTGGCTAAAATTTCACGAGTTTGTTTATCTGTGAATTCTATTGTTGATATCCTTTTCGCAAAATCATCCGCTTCGCCTACTATATCTTCGTGCCCATCGTCCCAGCCCGTTTCGCTTGCTTTTAACAAGGCGATGATGGCCGCGATCTCGGCAGTCCTGCGCTCACTAGGCTCTCGCTTTGCCTGTGCCGCTGCCTCTCGTAGTGCGACGGCTTGCCCGACAAGCCATGTGCGGGTGTGAGAAAATCCTGCATCTTCTTTCCAATGCTTAGGCTCGGCGATGAGCATGCCATCAAGCTCGAAGACGAGTGCTGGATGTTTTGCCGCTACTAGCTCGTCGGTCAAATTTTGGTGACATGCCACACATTGATTCGCTCGCTGGTAGGCACTGCCTAGTTGGCGCATACCTAGCTTTGCAAGTGCCTCTCTCGGATAATCCGGGCGAGTGTGGGAAAGCAACCATTTCTCAGCAGGGCCGTGGCAGCTTGCGCATGAGACGCCGCTTTCAATGGTATGGCCATCAAGTCCTGCCGCAGAACTCACCGACTTCGCTTGGGACATCGGCGAGTGGCAGACCGTGCAACTTTGCGAGTCTGCTGCGTTCCCGATTCCAAGCTGCCGAGCCATCGCCTTTGAGCGTCCATTCGTGAGAGTGGCAGCAGCATTGAAATGTGGATCGAATCGAGTGAAAATATGGTATGCCCCCGTTCCCAGCCCGGCTCCACCGTGGCAGCCACTGGTCATGCACGTTTGAGAACCAAGAACCTTTGTTGGCTCCAGCGGCTCACCTCCACTGCTCTGCGCTTGGCAGGCCCAAGCCACCACTGTGAAAAGTAAAGATAGATGCGCAGAGGTAAGATTCACTTAGCGCAGTCTTTAATTTTTTACAATGGCACTGGCAAGCGAATACGAGTTCACCGCTCCATTTGCTTGACTCACCTGCCCGGAAAGTTAGCGTGTTGTTAAGCATGTGATTTACGAAATTCTGTTACTCCCCGCACTTTCAAATCCACTCCTTACGGTCGGAGTCACTGGTGGCGCGCTCATGTTAGGATATGTTGCTACCCAATGGTGGTCAGTGGCAGCAAGGTCTCGCTTCGAGGTAAAACGAAGCCGCCTTGAACTCGAAGTGCTCAGCAAAAAGATAGAAATTCTGAATTTGAAAGCGCAGGAAGCTCCTGAATCCGCGTGGAATGGGTATCGTAAATTCACAGTTTCCAAAAAAGTGGAGGAGTGTGAGGACACTTATTCATTCTATCTGACACCACATAATGGAAGTCCATTACCTACATTTAAACCTGGACAATATTTGACCTTCGAACTGCACCCGCCGAATGCAGATAAGCCCCTCGTGCGCTGTTATTCGCTATCGGATGGATCTCTTGTGGACGACCATTATCGAGTCACCATCAAGCGCGCGCTACCACCTGCAGAAGGGCAAGGCATCCCGCCCGGCATTATATCTAGCTACTTCAGCGACCATGTAAAAGAGGGTGATATCCTGAACGTGAAAGCACCGAGCGGTAGGTTCTTCCTTGATGTAGAAGTGGAGCGCCCCGTGGTGCTCATTTCCGGTGGCATTGGCATTACACCCATGTTGGCGATGGCTCGTTTGTTGAGCCATCTCAAGGACAGCCGTGAAATTTACTTCTTCTTCGGCTGCCGTAACGGGGCAGACCACATGTTTCGCGAAGAAGTCATCGCATTACAAAAAGCCACACCTAACTTGTGGCTACATATTTGTTACAGTCGTCCCACACCTGTAGAGATATGTGGCCAATCCTATAACCACGAGGGGCGTGTGACCATTGAGCTGATCAAGGAAATTTTGCCCTCAAGCAATTATGAATACTATCTCTGCGGCCCCGGGCCATTCATGAACACGCTCGTGCATGGCCTCTATGAATGGGGGGTTCCGAAGAAAGATGTGAAGTTTGAAGCCTTCGGGCCAGCAACCGTCAAGAACGCCCCGAAAGAGGCCACAAAGCCAACAACACTCGCGGAAACTCCGCTGTTTTTCATCGAATTTTCCCGTTCAGGAAAAACTCTGCCATGGGATGCGAAGATCGAAAACCTATTAGAATTTGCCGAGATAAATGGCATCACCACCATGGAAGGTGGCTGCCGCGCAGGCAGTTGTGGGTCCTGTCTAGTAGCGATCAAGCAAGGAGATGTGGACTATATTTTGGAACCTGGATCTACACCAGAAGGTGGCACATGCCTGAGCTGCATTTGTAAGCCACGGGGGACCATGGTGATCGATGCCTAGCGCACTTATCTATGGCAAAATCCGATCATCATTTAGCAAGCATCACACGTCAGGCTACCCGCCCGCAGCGTTGGGATGATCCGCTAGATTCGACGATGAGCGACGCCACCTTGGATTTGCTGATGGCCACTGAGCCTTTTGCTAGCATGAATGAAAATGCCTTTCCCGCAGGCACGCCACTGCGCGAGATCCTACGGGCAGACACTGCCGTGCGCGAATATGCCGCAGGGGAAATCATCTTAAGGAAGGGTGACTACGGAACATCTGCCTTCTTGATCCTAGAAGGCGAAGCAGATGTGATTCTGCGTCCTGACATCAACCCAGAATTACTGGGCCGCGCCCCCAGTGTGAAAAAAAGCTTCATTAGTCGCCTGGCCCAGTTATGGAATAATCATCCAGAACCCGAAGGCTGGCGTAGAAAATCCCCTCGTGCCAGTGATAACATCAAAGGCGCGATCCAAAGAAGCCATAGCTCTATTTATCTACAGGATTATCCCCAAGTTCTATCTGATTCAGAGACCGCTACTCTCAAGACAGGGCAGCTATTCGGAGAAATTTCAGCTTTAAGCCGAACACCTAGAACTGCCACCGTCCTAGCATCTTCTGCGCATGCCCGGCTGCTAGAGTTTAGCTGGGAAGGACTGCGCGATATCATGCGGTATGATGCCGCCCTGAAGAAGCAGATCGATCAAACATACCGGGAAAACTCCCTTAAATCATTCCTGAGAAATCATCCACTTTTCAGTCATTTGGACGAATCCAGCTCTATACAACTCTGTGAGGAGGCCCAACTTGAGAGTTATGGCGAATACAATTGGTCCGGCTCTTACCTCAGGATGAGCAAGGAAGGGAACAACGCCATCTCTGCGAATGAGCCAATCATTATGCGAGAAGGTGAATACCTCAATGGCATCTTGATGATCAGCGCAGGCTTCTGCCGCGTGAGCCAAAAGTATGGCAGTGGCGAGCGCACATTGAACTACATGGGTGCGGGCAGCGTATTCGGTTTTGAGGAAATTTCGAATTATTGGACGCAAGGCAATCAAGAGCCACACTCGCAACACACACTTCGTTCGTTGGGGTATGCGAATCTCATTTTTATCCCTACTTCCGCAGTTGAAAGATATGTAAATCAGGAGCAATACGCCCGAAGTGTTCCCTCCCGTGCAGTTCCGATGCATCGTGATGCCGCGGAGAACAACATCGCACTCTCAGCGGGTTTGATGGAATTCATGGCTGAAAATCGTTTTTTCAATGGCACGAAATCAATGGTGATCGATATGGATCGCTGCACTCGCTGCGATGATTGTGTGCGTGCCTGTGCCTCCACTCACGATGGAAATCCCCGCTTCCTCCGGCATGGACCAATGATTGATCACCTGATGATCGCGAATGCTTGCATGCATTGCGTGGATCCAGTGTGCATGATCGGCTGTCCTACTGGAGCCATTCACAGGACCAGCTTCGGCGGTGAAGTAGTCATCAATCCATCAAGCTGCATCGGCTGCGGAACGTGCGCCACGAATTGCCCCTACGAATCGATTCGGATGGTAGAGGCGAGGTCTGACAAAGGCGAGTTTTTGGTAGATGAAGAATACCAACCGATTCTCAAGGCGACGAAGTGTGATTTCTGCGTCGAACAGGAAAGCGGCCCCGCTTGTCAAAATGCTTGTCCGCACGATGCATTGAGCCGGACAGATCTAACTCATATCACCTCCCTCACTAAGTGGCTCAAAAGGAAATAGAAATTGCCCGGCGAAGATATGTAAGTGTCTTCGTGACGGGTCTAGCAATTGTTGGATTGTTGATTGCCTACTTCAAGTATGTTACTGTATTTCCACATCATGCGTATTTGAGCGGATGGGTGCTGTTTGCAATAATGTTGTTCCTCACATTTTTCAATCTCCGCAAGCGCATCCCTTTCTTACGTCTCGGCAGCGCAAGCTTGTGGATGCAACTGCACATCTACGTAGGCATACTTTCTGGGGCATTATTTTTAATGCACATTGGATGGTCATGGCCCGTCGGAATTTTTCACCAATTACTCACTTGGTGTTATATAATAGTCTTCATGACAGGAGTGCTCGGATTATGGATCAGCCGCGCGTTCCCAAGGATGCTCACAGTCGTGGGTTACGAAACTCCCTTTGAGCGTATCCCTCATGCCCGTAGTAATCTGCGTAAAGAAGCTGAAGCACTCGTATTGGTGGGTGTAGATGGGCATACATCTCCCGTTATTGCTGAATTTTATTCGAAGAATTTAGGGATGTTTTTTACAAAGCCGTGCAATGGATGGGCGCACCTCAGACAGTCGCGCTCGCCGCAGGCAGCACATGGTTTTCAGTTTGATGAGGTGCGAAGATATGCCAAAAAAGGCGAGAGTGAAATGCTGGATCAGTTACGAGAAATCGTGACCAAGAAGCACCTGCTCGATTACCAATATTCGTTACAATCGGCGTTGCGGCTGTGGTTGTTTGCGCACATTCCTCTTAGTTATTCACTGCTGATTTTTAGTGTACTGCATATCATCATTATTTATGCATTTTCAGGATCCACTGCATGAAAGCTAGTCTAAACTCACCGATCTTCCCCACGAAGGAATATGTGCGCCCCGATCTAGATTGGCAGTGCGGACATCTCTGCACCGGGTGCCCATGCCGGATCGGCCCATCACCCAAGGGCGAGTGTAGAGCGACTTTTGAATGCGCGCCCCGTCTCGAGGTGAAGCCCGGAGAAACAAAAGGCCACTGGGGCTGCACACGCCCGCGCACTGGCGGCGGCAAGTGCGAGAATGGCCCGCTTCCAGATGGGACGTGCTGCAATCCTATATCGAGGTGCCAACCACGGAGGACCCTTCGCGCAGTCCGTAAGCGAGTCGTTTGTTTTACCATCATTGCTAGTCTTCTCATTTTGTGCGTATGCCTGAGCACTCGTATGCGAGACGGCTTTATCAATCCGGGAACACTGTCTGACGTGCACGCCAGTGCAACATTTATTGATATACATATCAAATCTTCGGGCGATGCCAGTGGCTGCGCTGCTTGCCACGAAAGTGCGAAAAAAGATGCGGTCTCTTGGAGCGCCAAAGCTGTGGATACCTTCATGCACGGACTTACCCCAGCAATGTTGATCGAAAGAGGCCCATTAGAAACCTCTGCGATGGACAAAAATTGTTTAGCTTGCCATGCGGGTATGGATTTTCACCAGCCGAATGTTGTTGCACAATTTGCGTGCTCAGAATGCCACAAGGAACATCAAGGCGGTGGACCTATGGCGGCGGTGAGTAGCGCTTCTTGCATATCATGCCACGGTTCAGCAGAGATCATGGCAGCATCTCAGAAGATTGGCGCAAAGTTGCATCCACATGCATTTCCCACTCCTCAATCGGCTTCCGGAGCCAATGTCCAATCACGCCAACGTCCGGCGAGAGGCTATACCAAAGTGATCACCGCGTTTGATATTAACCATCCTGAGTTTCAGCCAATCCGAGATGGAGTGCGTGATGAAAATTCCCTAAAATTCAATCACGCACTTCACTTACAGACTGGTAAAATTCCCAGAGTTCTTGCCTGTGCGGACTGTCACGAACGCGATGGCAATGGCGAATATAATCGACCGATCACCTATGAAAAAAACTGCGTCGAATGTCATACCTTACAGTTCGACCCAAATACCCCAGCAGACGAGAGCAAACCAGGTATCTATTTGCCGCACGGTGATCCCTACTACGTTCGCGCCTACCTTCGCAGTCTAAATATCCAGTATGAAGAGTATGGTCGCAGTCATGAAAATATGACTCGGCAAGATGAACTAATCAATTACGTGCAGGAGAAAAGAACGGGTATTGAGAAGCTATACCAAACGGGTGAAAACCTCGAGCGAGCTGTATTTTTTGCAGATATGAAGGGAGAGATTCCTGGCGGATCCCGCGCACCATTTGCGGGTTGTGCAACATGCCATGAAGTATCTGATCCGGAGAATGTAGGGGCGACTCCCATCATCGCGAAATCTGCAATTCCTGATCGCTGGTTGACTCTTGGCGAATTCAATCATGATGCACACCAGAAAGGGCTGAGTTGCGTGGACTGTCATCAGGTGATGACGAGTGAACTTACCAGTGATCTGAATTTGCCCTCTGTGAAGTCATGCGTTGAGTGTCACAGCCCTAAGGGAGGTATCGATCATCGTTGCACCTCTTGCCACACCTACCATAACGCCAAGCCGGCGACTATTTCCAAATAAGGAGGTCATTTTTTGCGTAATACTGTGAGGCATTTAATTTTAAAGGTCTCGCATAGTGAGCGTGTAGGGATTGGTTTTGAATCGCCGCGCTCGAGTGGGAGCTAGTCATTAAGGACTATAGTAAACACTAGTTTTTTGGGGTCCTGTATAGGCCCGTATCGGCAAGTGCGCCAATGCAGCACATTGCAATGGTATTCTTCTACCCAGCTAACCCCACCATGATTCAAATTCTAAAATCCCAATTAGCGAAAATTTCGGCACGATGCATCCTTGGTCTCTCACTCTGCGCACTGAGCGCAAGAGCTGATGGCATGGGCCCACAAAGGTATACTGGTGAAGCGCCACAGATGGTGAGTCACTCTGAGTCACTCAGCGCGAAGCTATTGCTCAATAACCCAGGTTTTGAAGCTGTGTCCTTTTCCACCTACAGCAATGGCCCGTATAGTCTTGCCGGATGGTCTGGTATCAATACGCGCTACAATCAACACTCCGTACAGAACGGCACGGTTCTCGCACAGAGCACGACGGAAGGGATACGACGTTTTCGGATGGATTGGGGCGGCGAGCTGGCCACTGCGAGCGGTGCTAGGGTGGCAGCAGTGGCCGGTGCCCGCTACGAGATGATGTGCGATTTACGCGCTCTTGTGAGAAATTTTCCGGTCGAGAATCTTGGCACCCGTTTATATCTGGAGTCTTTCGATACTGCCGGAGTGCGCATTAAAAAGATATGGGGCCCAGAGTGGAATCCCATTGTGCAAGACGCCGGTGTAAACGTTTGGGAAACTTTCACCGTGCGCGGGATGGCACCTAGCGGAACAGCATCAGTGGGAGTCAAAGTAGAGGCGCCGCACGGTCAATATCAAAGCGAAGCGCGCAATTTTGAGGATGACCGCCACGTCGAGGTAGATAACGTGCGCCTTTATCTCCTCAAAGAGCCGCTCGACCGTATATCCTATCGCCGAGTGCCACGCTTGGTAGAACCCGGAAAAATTGCGACTCTCAAGCTTCATCATGCCGCTCCAGTCGCGAGAATCCTCAAAGCGACATTAGTCAATCAAACTGGAGCCGAATGTGCATCCGCCACTCAGAGCGTAGCCGCAGGACGCTACCGCGCGACGACCATAGACGTGGCCATTCCGCAAACTTTGCCAAATGCGGTGTATCGTTGGGTCATCACTCTTCACGCAAGCGCCACATCTAGTGCTTTAGTCACTCGCAGCATCGAGGATATTATTATAGATGAAGCTATAGAATCTCCGACGTTGAATGCTACGGATTTCCCCGCAGATCATCCGAAAATCAGCTTCATGGGGCGAATTGAAGCGCTTCCAAACGGTGCAAAGCGCTGGCATTGGTTCGGCTCCGAGGTAAGACTGCGCTTCTCAGGCACTTCGTTGAATTTAGTGGGAGGCGTCACCGGAAACGGTTTTGGAGGCCATTTCTCACAGCAAGCTACCGTGATCATTGACGAAAATTTTAACAACCCCATCACCGTTGCGCTACCCACCAGTTCCAATTTCAGGTTTCCGCTTGTATCAGGATTAGCTGACGGCATTCACAGCGTGCGTCTTTTCAAATCAGATGAATCTGATCGATGGATTCGTTTTGATGCATTTGCAGTGGATGCAGGACGCGGGTTGCTCCGCCCGGAGCCGCTCTCCACAAGGAAGCTAAGTCTTCGGTGATTCCGTAAAGAGCGGAGGCACCGCAGACCCACTCATCATGGGATACGCGCCAATGCTCGCGCGCACACTTGATGTGGACACCCACATTATCAGCAAGGGTGGGACTGGAGTGTCTGATAGCTTCGGTGGGCTAGATATTTTACTGCATTATTGGGATAACCTTAGCCACACAAACCTGAATTCTGCTGCTACCGGACTGCCATGGGATACCGCGACTTGGAAACCGGACGTCGCGATTATTGCAATAGGCCACAATGACCAATTTAATAGTGGCCCGGCGAACTTCGTCAGTCGCTACGGCCAATTTAAATCATTTTTGCGCACCGCCTATCCCGATGCCAAGGTGATCAGCACGAATACTTTAATCAGCAGCCCACTCGGATTTTTTGGTGCCGCGATACATCCTTTGCTTACCGATCCAGCACACAGTTTTGCGTTCCAATTTGATTCCATGAATGACAATGCAACTCAGCACCCCGCACTCGCTGGACATGCAGCCATGGTCCATGGCGATGGGCTTCGGTTCAGTCTAGCAGACGTGGTAGAAGATCGGGCAGGGTGGTGTTTGGAAACACCTCTCACGGGCTACGAGGAATGGACACTTGCAAACTACACGCCTGAGCAAATCGCAAATGGTAGCCATGACCCATCATCCGGATTGGCGGCAGGTGATGATACGGCTGCGCTTCTGCGCTATGCACTGGGAAGGACTTCGACAGACCAAAACATAGGGCTGATGCCACAAGGAGGTCGTGATGCCGAAGGAAAACTCACTCTGAGCTTCTTGCGTGCACGCGCTGATGTGGATTATGGAATTTTCGTTTCGGATGATCTAGTAGTCTGGTCCCGTGCGGCGCTTAATCCCGGAACCCCAAGAGAGCCAGTTGTATGGCAAGATAGCTCATTGAGCCCCACGCGATTTATGCGCCTCAATGTCGCACTAAAGAACTAGTCATTAAGGACTATAGGCAAGCTCTACAAACGCGGTAAACTTTGGGTGCCGTTAACTTGTAAAGATCAGATAACTCAATCGTGAACCTCATCAATTCCAAGACCAAGTGCTTTAGTAAATTGGAATCCTACTATAGCATCTCACACGAGATAGCCACGTTATTCCTAGAACTCGTCACTGGTAGAA